>JAMONI010000001.1 GCA_027065935.1 Flavobacteriales bacterium
CATGCACTTGCTCACACGGCAAGTGCAGAACGTTTACCAAAAAGGTTTCCCAAAGCCGGTGCTTACGCACGATTTCCTTGGCCCGGCTACGTCCCTTTTCGGTAAACGAAACGCCGTAATAAGGTGTATAATGCACGTAACCTTTGCGGTGTAATTTTTTTATCATACCGGTTACGGAAGGCGCCTTGGTCCGCAAAGCCCTGCCGATTTCGTTGGTAGAAACGCGTTTCCTGCCTTTTTCAAGCAGTTTGTAAATGCTTTTCAGGTAATTTTCTTCGGAAAGTGAATGCCGCACGATTTAACTTTTAGGCAAAACTAAAAAATTTTAGTTATATCTAAAAAGGGGGAATATTAAATATGACATCTCATTTGCTTCAAAACACAAAAATCATTATTTTTATACTCGAAAAAAAATGAAAACGAAAACCTTCTTCCGGGCCGATACGGTACTGATGCTTCTTATAACGCTTGTAACTTTTTTCGGAAAAAACGAAGTCATTCCGCATTTTCTCAATGCATTATTGCTTTTATTGGCTTCCTTCTATTTTTTGGTGGCAAGACCTGTAATCATCTACCGACACACTTTGGCATCCAACGGAAAATTATATTTGGCGTCTTCACTAATCATCGGTTATATGTTGATTATCAGCGTGGTGGGCATTTATTACCACTCGAGTTTTTTAAAAAATGTCACGCAAGGATTGCTCGTTGTTTTCTTGATAATTTATTATCTGAAATTCAATTATGCCACCGAAAATGACAAAAAATTATATTGGCTCAATTTAATGCTTCTGATTTTGGCCTTGACCAATCACATCATAGCGTTCGACGCTCAAGCTTAACAAATTTTAGTTTTAGTCCCGCCCACCGCCCTAACCGGCACGTATTTTTCGACATTAAAAAACGAAAGAAATACGGAAAAAATCGCGCCGACGAAATTTTTATATTTTGTCGAATTGTCGTAATTTCGCAAGGATTTGAAAAAAAGGAAAAAATGGCAATTTTAGGAAAAATTCAAAGAAGTTCCGGAGCGCTTATTTTGGTGATAGGTTTGGCCATGTTTGCGTTCATCATTATGGATTTGTTGAAAAACGGCGCCACATTATTCAGGCCCTCCACCGAATACGTGGGCATCGTTAACGGCGAAAAAATTCCCACCGACGAATTTAATAAACGAAAACAAGCCCTCCAACAACAATACGGTCCCAATGCATCCGAAAGCCAATTGATGAAAACCGTTTGGGACCAATTTATTCGGGAAAAACTATTCGAATCTCAATACAAAAAATCCGGAATCATCATTCCGTCCGAACGTATTTACGACCGCATCAAAAACGACCCGGGTATTCAACGGATGTTTACCAACGAACAAGGCATTTTCGACGAAAACGCATTGATGAACTACCTGGACGAAATCAATGCATCGAAAGATGAAAACAATCCCGATTACGACGCTTGGAAAAATTATCAGGACAACCTCAAACGCACCGAAGGAGAACGCATCTACACCGCATTGGTCAAGGGTGCTATCAACCCCACCATCAAAGAAGGAGCTTGGGAATACCACAAGGAAAACGATAAGGTAAGTTTTGAATTTGTAGTAGCCCCCTATTCGCTCATCCCCGACAGTACCGTTAGCATAACCGAAAAAGACGTCAAAGATTACATTGCCCGGCACGAAGATTTATATCAAACCGAAGCTTCCAAAGACGTTCAATATGTCATATTCGAATACAAACCCTCCGAAACGGATTATGAACGTACCAAAGAAGAACTGAAAGAACTCATCCGGGACAAAGAAGTATATGACCGAACCACCGGCGGTAAAACCATAGAGAAAGGGTTTGCTACGGTAAACGCCGACGAAGTGGACCAATTCATCAAATCGCATTCCGATGAATTTAAACCCGCTATGTGGAAATTGGAAAACGAAATCCCCGCCGTGGTGCGCGACACATTGATGAAACTGCCGGTAGGCGCTGTTTACGGACCCGTTCGCACGCCCGGAAAACTTACCCTTTACAAAGTAGTGGACCGCCGGGAAAATGTCCCCGTCAAAGCCAAAGCTTCACACATCCTGATTCCTTTCAAAGGCGCCCTTAACGCCACTACGGAACTTTCCGAAGAACAAGCCAAACAAAAAGCCGACAGTCTATATCAAATCATAAAAAGAAATCCGCAGAAGTTTTCCGAACTGGCCAAAGAACATTCCACCGATTTCCGCTCGGCTCAAAATGGCGGCGACTTGGGCGAATTTTCCTTCGGAAGAATGGTGGATGCCTTTAACGATTTCGTATTCTCCGGGAAAAAAGGAAAAACCGGCATAGTCAAAACCGATTACGGATATCATATCATCAAAATCGACGATTTGAGCGATGAAAAATCCAATGCCCTCAAAATAGCCGAATTGGTGCGCGAGGTAACCCCGAGCGAAGCCACCATCGACAGCATTTACACCGTAGCCGTTGAATACTTCTCGGCCGCCAAAAAAGCCGGCGACTTAAACAAAGTGGAAAAAGACAAATTCATCAAACCGCTTCCTATCAAAAAAATCAAACGCTTTGAAACCCGGTTACCCGGACTCGGCGAACAACCCGCCATCGTAAGCTGGCTGTATAACGACAAAACCGAAACCGGCGATATGCGCCGCTTCGAACTCACCCAAGGTGAAGTCATCGTTCAAGTTACCGGCGAAACCGAAAAAGGTTTAATGCCCGTTTCGGAAGCTATGGTGTTGGTCAAACCCATCCTATTGAAAAAGAAAAAATTCGAATTGCTCAAAGAAAAAATGAAGGGACAAACTTTGGACGAAATCGCCGAAAATTCGGGCGGACAAAAAGGAAAAGCGGACGGCGTTTCTCTGGCTTCACCGCTTATCCCTTCGTTCGGAAACGAACCTAAAGTGGTGGCCGTAGCTTTCATTACACCCGAAGGAAAGATTTCCGATCCGGTGGAAGGTAACTTCGGCGCTTACGTGGTCCGGACAACACAGGTAAACAAAGCGAAGGAGATAGACAATTACTACAACTACATCGCCGAATTGGAACGTAAAGAAGAAGCCAATCTGTTGAACCGCATCGTGGAAGCACTTAAAAAGAAAGCGGAAATTAAAGACAATCGCGTGATATTGGGTTATTAATCCCGACAATAAAATCCACAACAAAAGGGGCTGACCTTCTCCGGACAGCCCCTTTTTATTTATTGTCACAGATATCTTTATCCTACATCATACCCAACATCAACTTGCCTTCTTCGCTGATAAAATCCTGGTTCCAAGGCGGGTCGAAGGTCAGTTCCACTTCCGCTTCTTCCACTCCGTAAACCATTTCCACTTTTTCCTTGACCTCCCTCACTATACTATCGGCCACGGGGCAACCCGGCGCCGTCAATGTCATCAACACATGCACTTTACCCTTGTCGAAAACATTGATATCGTAAATCAAGCCCAAGTCGTAAATATTCACCGGGATTTCCGGGTCATATATTTTTTTCAACACGTCGATGATAGCTTCTTCAATTTCTTTGGGGGTAACTTGTATGTTTTTGCTTTCTTTATTTTCTTTCATCATCATAAGTTTTAGCGATTTCTTTAATGCGTTTCATAATGCTCTCCAATCCGTGCCTTCTTACGGGCGAAAGATGTTCGCGTAATTGTATTTTATCCACGATATCAAAATCATATCGCAATATTTCCCCGGGCTTTGCGCCGTTGATGATATTTAGCAACATCGAAATCACTCCTTTGCCCAATATTGCCTCGCTATCTCCCCGGAAATACAACTTTCCGTCCTTTAACCCGGCTTCCAACCACGAGGCCGATTGACAACCTTGCACACGGGTTTGTTCGTTTTTCCGTTCTTCGGGAATTTTAGGCAACTCGGAACCAAGCGACATGATGTATTCATACTTATCGTCCCATCCATCAAACATTTCCAAATCTTCCAAATATCTTTGTTCGCGCTCCTTGATACTCATTTCATCCGGGTTTAAACGGTTTCCAAAACGTTTGACGCACTGAGTTTTTTGTCCAAATATTTATCGGCATCCGCACGCCAGGCCTCCTGTGGCAATGTATCAATCACTTCGCCGGCAAATGAACGCAAAATCATCTTCCGGGCGGTTTGCTCGTCAATGCCGCGCTGCCGGATGTAGAAAAGCGCTTCGTCATCCAATTGTCCCGTAGTGGACCCGTGACTACAGGATACGTCGTCGGCATAAATTTCCAAAAACGGATAGGACGAGGCTTTGGCCCGGCGACTCAACAGCAGGTTGGCATTTTGCTGATAAGCATTCGTCTGTTGCGCACCGCGTTCCACCAAAATGTATCCGTTGAAAAACGACCGGGAACGGTCTTGCAAGATGCCTTTGAACTGTTGATTGCTAAGCGTTCGGACGGCATCGTGGATAATAAAAATGCGGTTGTCCACTTTTTGGTCGGTATCGGGCAGGTAAATGCCCCGCCAATTCACATCGGCTTCTTCTCCTTTGAGGAACGAAAACACTTCATTGCGGATATATTCGCCGTTGAAGGTCATGATATGGGCATGCAACAAAGACCGGCTTTCATTTTCCGAATAGTTCATATTGACCAAACTTACCTTTTCGGGCAAGTCCTGACGGCGATAATAATTCAATACGGCATTTTGGCCGGAACGGATTTCGGTCAAATCGGTAATAAAGGCATCGGCTTGCGATGAACCCGTATCGTACACTTCGACGTTGACCGATGCGTCCG
>JAMONI010000002.1 GCA_027065935.1 Flavobacteriales bacterium
GCTTCGGGTTTGAATTGGGCATGAAGGGTGGCGGTTCCGGTCAAATACATTGCAATCGATATGGTGATAATCCAACGCATGGTTTATTTTTTTGCAAAATATACGGTTGAAATTCCGAAGGTGAGCGGGTATATTTTGATGTTCTTAAAACCCGTTTGGGACAGGATGTTTTTCATTTGTTCGCCGTAAGGAAAAGCGGCGATGGATTCGGGCAGGTAGGTGTAGGCGGCCGGGTCGCCGGAAATGATCTTTCCGACGAAAGGCAGGATATTTTTCGAGTAAAATCCGTAAAGTTGTTTAAACGGGGTTTTTTCGGGATGGGAAAATTCCAAAATCAGCATTATTCCGTTGTTTTTCAGCACGCGATGTATTTCCCCGAGTCCTTTTTCCAGATTTTCGAAGTTTCTTACGCCGAATGCAACGGTGACGGCATCGAAGGTATGGTTGTTGAAAGGCATATTTTCTGCATCGCCTTGCACCAGTTCGATAACGGAATCCAATTTTTTTTGAACGATTTTTTTTCGGGCTACTTCAAGCATGCCTTCGGACAGGTCGAATCCTACGATTTTTTCGGGGTTGAGTTTTCGGGCTTCCAAAATAGCCAAATCACCCGTTCCGGTTGCGATATCAAGGATAATTTGGGGTTGGTGCGGCTGCATTAGTTTGATCATTTTTCTTCGCCACGCTTGGTCGATGCCTATGGAGAGTAAACGGTTGAGCAAGTCGTATTTGGGTGAAATGTTATCGAACATTTCTTTGACCTGTTGTTTTTTCCGGGCTTGTTTTTCCTTGTAAGGTTTTACTTGGTTCATCATATTTGTTAACGTGGCTTGGGGCGAATATATTTTACAGGACGTGATAGTTGATGAGGTAGTCCAAGGGTTTACGAATGATTTTTCCCAATTTCCATCCGGTTTTTTTTACGGCTTCGCGCAGTTCTTTTTGGTAGAAGAAAGCTATGGAACCGCTAAAGTGTACCGGAAGGGTTTCTTTGTGTTGGCGATAGGCGTACATTTCGTTTTCCATGAATTCGGTAAAACCTCTAAGGAGCAATTTTTTGATGTATCGTTCGTCGTAATTTTCGTGCATAAAGAGGGAATAGGAAGCGAGGAAGGCGTTAGGTTGATCGGATTGGTAGATGTGGGTTTTGAGGTAATTTTCGTCGATATTGAGTTTGGATTTGAATTTTCTTCGGAGGAGCTGGGGCATTTTTTCAAAATAATAATCTCTGATGAGTTGTTTTCCGAACCAATTACCCGAAGCATCGTCCATCAGGACGTATCCCAAGTGGCCGATGGTTTTTTTGATGCGTTTGCCGTCGTAATAACCGCTGTTGGAGCCGGTGCCGAGGATGACGACGAGTCCGGGTTCTTTGCCTGCGGTGGCTCTGGCGGCGGCGAGTAAATCGTCGTTGATGCAGATTTTGGCCCGGTCGAAAACGTTGGATAAAATTTGTTGCAGCCGGGCTTGTGCCGTAGGTTCGTCGGTTCCTGCGCCGTAGAGATGTACTTCGGAAATGCTATCGACAAAATCGAAGAGTTCGCCGCTACGGGCCAAGTTCATTTTTAGTGTATCGTCATCGAAAACCACGGGGTTCAGTCCGCCCGATTCAAAAGTGCCGATCACGATACCTTCGCTATTGATAAGCCTCCAATCCGTTTTGGTGGAACCTGCATCGGCAATTAATTTCATGCTAAGAAAGTTTTGACAAAAATAGTTTTTTTTATTGTAACGGCGGAGGCATTTGTTATATGACGAAAAGATTCGGGTGAAAGCGGCTTATCGACGGATGATTATTAGCGGATAGATAGAAATTATAGTTGCACGCGGTACTATAAAAACGATTAATCCTATCTTTGTGAAAAATTCGCTTATGGATCAGAAGTTATGGTTGGTGATATTGTATGGTGTTATATCCGCATTGGCTACGGGTTTGGGGGCGATTCCGTTTATTTTTATTAAGAAAATCACGCCTAAGGTGCTGGGGGTTTCCAATGCGGTTGCCGCGGGATTGATGATGGGGGCGTCGTTCGGTTTGTTGTTTGAAGCGGTGGAATACAGTAAGTCGAAGATGATTTTGGGGGTGTTATCGGGTGTGCTTTTCATTATGTTTTCCGATTGGATTTTGGACCGTGTAAGGAAGAAGAAGCTGAAGATGGATACGGGAGAATTGGCGGCCGGTCTGACTTATTTCGGTTTGGATTGGCGCAAGTCTTTGTTGATTGTTATTATTATGACCTTTCATTCCGTGGCCGAAGGTATAGGTATCGGGGCGTCGTTCGGAGGGCCGGTCAAGTTCGGGATTTTGATGTCGATAGCGATAGCCATACATAATATTCCGGAGGGTTTGGCCATCAGTGCCATTTTGGTTTCGCGTGGTGCTTCATGGCGTAAGGCGGCTTTTTGGTCGGTGTTTACTTCGTTGCCTCAGCCGGTTATGGCGGTGCCGGCGTTTTTATTTGTCGATTCGTTTAAGCCTTATGTACCTTTGGGGTTGGGTCTTGCTGCCGGGGCTATGATTTGGTTGGTTTTTTCGGATGTGGCTCCGGAAGCCGGAGAGAATATCGGACACCAAAATGCGGCGACTTTAATCAGTTTGTCCATAATCGTTATGCTATTTATACAATATTTCTTGTAAATTCGTGTTGTAATAACCTAAGGACGTGCTTTTGAGAATACCGGTTTTTTATATTATAATGTTTTTTTTGTTTTTCGGAAGTAATCTGTCGGCGCAAAAATCGGGTATTTATAAAGGCTTGATTTATGCACAAAAGGATAACAAACCTTTGGAAACGGCCAATATTATTAATAAAACCGAGTTTAGAGGAAGCATCAGCAACCGGTCGGGATATTTTGAAATTGAAGCTAAAGTAGGCGATACCTTGATAGTTTCCTATCTGGGGTTTAAGAATTATGAAATCATCGTGCATCCCGGGGATTTTAATCGTATTCACGAGATTTATTTGGTAGAACAACCGATTTCGCTTCAGGAAGTGGTCATTACGGGATATGCATTGACCGGAATTTTAAAAACCGACCTGCGTTTGTTGCCCGTCAAAAAAGAACAAAAGATAGACATTCACCTTGATTATTATTTCGGTGATACGACTTCGAACCGGTTGACGAGAATTAACAAGAGCTTACGAAAAGTGATGGATCCGGTAGGTTTGTTGTATAACCTTTTCAGTACGCACGGAAAAGATTTACGTAAATTGAAAAAAATGCAAAAAGACGAAGAATTGGTACGTATCCTCAATGCCCGTTTCGACCGGAAAATTATTTCGGACCTGCTGAACATTCCCGAAGAAGACGTTTATCGTATGCTCGGTCTTTGCGCGTATGATAAAAAATTTCTTGAAGAAGCCAGTGATTTTCAAATTTTGGAAGCCTTGCGTGTGTGCTACGAAAAACACAAAGTTTTGTTTAAGCAATCCAAATGAGGAACAAGCCGTTCAAACTTCTGATATTGTGTACGGGCAATTCGTGTCGAAGCCAAATGGCGGAGGCTTTTTTTAGGCGCTATTTTCCGGATTGGGAGATTTGTTCGGCCGGTACCGAACCGGCACCTCAAGTGCATCCGTTCATGGTGGAAGTGATGCGTGAAAAAGGATATGATATGTCCGCTCACCGTCCCAAAAGTGTGGCGCAATACTTGAATGAGTCGTTTGACGCGGTACTGACCGTATGTGACGAAGCTAAAGAATCCTGTCCCGTTTTTAAAGGAAAGGTAAAATACCGCTTGCATCACGGCTTTTATGATCCTGCCCTTGCAGACGGCACGTTTGAAGAACGGATAAAAGTATTCAGACGGGTAAGAGACGAGATCGAAGCATATGTCAAAGGATTTGAGCTTCGGAAGTTCTTATAAGCGCGTTTACCCGGCGGGCTTGTCCCGTGGAAATTTTCACGAACGTTTTATTGAAAAAAGGAATTCCGGATTGACTTTTACGGGTTTTGCAATTCAACAGTTCATCATAAACCTTTAACCGAAAGAATAATTTCTACATCCTTTCCGGAACGTCTATTCCCAATAAATTCAACCCGTTTTTAATAACATTCCCGGTCAGTTGCGATAGTGCCAAACGAAAATGTTTTTTTGTTTCGGTAGGTGCTTGTAGTACGGAATGGCTTTGATAAAAAGAATTGTAGGTTTTTACCAAAGTGTAAATGTAATTAGCCACTATGGAAGGGTTTAAATTGTCCGCCGCCGCTTGAACCGCTTCGGGAAATTGCATCAAGGCTTTGATCAATTCTTTTTCTTTTTCTTCAATTTCCGGCAATTCGCTAGCCAATGTAAACGAACCGGCTTTTTTAATCAAAGAACGGATACGCACATAAGCGTACTGAAGAAACGGCCCCGTATTTCCGTTAAAGTCGATGGACTTGACGGGATCAAACAAAATTTCTTTTTTGGGATCCACTTTGAGCAGGTAATATTTCAGTGCCGCTTTACCTATGGTTCGATAGATATGCTGCCGTTCTTTTTTGTCAAAACCTTCCACTTTGCCCAATTCTTCCGATATCTTACGGGCGGTTTCATACATTCGGGCGAGCAAATCGTCGGCGTCCACTACCGTGCCTTCGCGCGATTTCATCTTTCCGTGCGGAAGTTCCACCATGCCGTAGGACAAATGATAAAGTTTTTCCGCCCAAGAATAACCGAGCTTTTTCAAAATGGCAAACAAAACCTTGAAATGATAATCCTGTTCGTT
>JAMONI010000003.1 GCA_027065935.1 Flavobacteriales bacterium
GTCCGAAAATCATATCCGGACCCGCACAATGAGTAATCAAGGCTTATGGACAATCGTGTTAATAGGAAAATTTCCACATCCTGCCGGCGGCGTGTGGAGCAACCGGACCGAAATCGTATTTTTTGCCGAAACCAATAACGGGATTTCTACCGCCGAAAACATATGGGCACACGAATTGGGACACAGTCTGTCGTTAACGCACGTCAATGCAAACCAATTCCCGGACAACTTGATGAAACAAGGCGACGGAAACCCGCAAACGGCCGTCAAATTAACACAAAATCAAATCAACCGGGCAAGACAACATGCCCTAAGGTATTTAAACGCCCGGTAGGTCCCATTAAAAAACCAATCATGAAACGATTACGCTTGAGCTTATCAACCGCCTTCTTCTGGAGTGCAATAACCGCCTGCGGAATCTTTTATGCACAATATGACAGTATCGCTTACGGCGGGTATTACCGGACCTATCTGCTTCACCTGCCCGCAGGATACGACGGAGCCTCCGATTTGCCCTTAATTATCGCCTTGCACGGCGGTTTCGGAAATGCTTACCGGATCGAACGCCAGTCCCGCTTAAGTGCCAAAGCCGATGCCGAACATTTTATCGTGGTATATCCCGAAGGTGTACGGGGAGGTCTTTTGTCCGTCAGGTCGTGGAATGCGGGAGGATGTTGCGGTTTTGCCGCAAATGCGGGAATTGACGACGTAGGTTTTATCAATGCGTTATTGGACACTTTAATCCACACCTATGCCGTCGATACCGCCCGGATTTATGCTACAGGTATGTCCAACGGCGGTTACATGGCTTACCGTTTGGCTTGCGAAAGCGCCGACCGGATTGCAGCCATAGCGCCCGTAGCCGCTTCCATGAGCCTGAACAATTGCCGGCCCGAACGGGCGGTGCCCGTCATTGATTTTCATTCGTATCTCGACACCCACGTACCGTATAACGGCGGCGTGGGCGACGGCCCTTCCAACCATTACAATCCGCCCAAGGATTCCGTCTTAAACGTTTGGAACAACTTAAACGCCTGCCTGTCAATAGATACTTTGATACATAATGCACAATACACTTATGTAAAATGGAGCCATTGTAATTGTAATACGGAAATACATCACTACGCCACACAAGACGGCGGACATTCCTGGCCCGGCGGTGAACAAACGCCTGCGGGCGCCCCGGTATCCCGTTATATCGATGCCACGGACCTAATGTGGACATTTTTTCAACAGCACACGCTTGCTTGCCATTCCTTGTCGGTTAAGCCCGGAAAAACGAAAAACAATCCCGTTGATGTTTTCCCCAATCCTACAGGAGGAAAATTTTCCGTCCGGTTCAATAACGAAACGAACAAATTCGTATGGAGCATCTTAAATCCCGAAGGCAAAATCCTCTTCACCGGCCGTTCCTCCCGGATGGATATATCGCACCTGCCCGAAGGAATTTACTTGCTCAAAATCGTTACGGACGACTTCACCGCATTAAAAAAACTTATCAAAATACCGCAAAATTTCAATTAATTGTTTAATTTTATCCGAATTATGAAAAAACTTGTTTCTTTTTCGGCCGTCCTGATGTTCTTCGGCAACCTGCCGGCCCAACTGACCTTTGTCCCCGACGACAACTTCGAGCATTTTCTCGAAACCCACGACGCCAATATGAACGTCGTCCCCGTAGGCGACCCGAACAGCTTGGGTAACGGTATCGATAATGATAATTTGGTAACTACCGCAAAAATTGCTCAGCTAACCACCCTTTTGATTGCAGGAGAAAATATTACGGATTTAACCGGAATAGAAGATTTTAGCGCTTTGGAATTATTGAATTGCAACAATAATCAAATAACTTCATTAAATATCGGCAGCAACGCTTCGTTAAAGATATTAAGAGCAAACACAAATCTTTTAACGAACTTGGATATAAGTCAAAATATTAACTTGGAAGTTGTGGATGTAAGCTACAATCAAATTTCCGATTTGGATGTAAGCCAAAACCGACAATTACTGTCGCTTTCTATTGCAGGCAATTCTTTTAACAATATAGATGTTTCTTCTTTGTCTAATCTTGAAGTATTGAATGGTTCGGACAATAATATTTCTCAAATAGATGTTAGTGGCAATCCCGCCTTAAAAGTTCTTTATGTAAATAATAATTTGCTTACAAGTATTGATGTAAGTCAAAATACAACTCTTGAAATTTTGGAATGTGAAGCCAACCAACTGACCCATATCGATGTTAGGCAAAACCCTCGTTTGACCACCTTGAATTGTAACGATAACTTACTTACAGGCATCGATTTAAGTCAAAATTCCGAATTGGAAATTTTTTCCTGTAGCGGTAATCTGATCACCGGTTTGGATATTACGCATAATCCCCAACTGTTCGTTTTTTTTGCAGGTGACAATCAATTAACCTATATCGATGCCAGGCATGGAAATTCTCATGCCTCAATGAGTTATTTTTTAACTTTAAACAATCCGGATTTAACATGCATTTTCGTTGACAATCCCGTTTGGAGCGCAACACAATGGGCCGCATCCATCGACCCATGGACACACTTCGTTGCAACCGAAACCGAGTGTAATGCATTGGGTTTTGACGATAAAGCGGATAATGAATTTTTTATCTACCCCAATCCCGTCGATAACCGGCTGTACCTCCAACTTGCTTCCGAAGGAACTTTGACCGTCTATGCAGTGGACGGACAAATTCTCGTAAAACAACCGCTTCGTCCGGGAAAAAATACGGTGGATGTATCCCACGCGCCTCCGGGACTATTGCTTGTCGAAATTCGAACGTCTCAAGAAACTTCAATCAAAAAATGTATCAAAAGATAAGTGTTTTTAGAGATTATATTTTCAAATCTTTGGGCCCTCTTCTTGTGATTTTACCTAAAGATTTGTTTCTTTGTTCCGGTTAATTAAAAGCTCTTTTCAGTGTCGTCCGCCATTCCCACTTATCGGTTTAATCCGCCGCAACTGCCGGAATTTGAACTTACCGGATTGCAACGTGTGGTTCGAAAAAGCAGACAAAAACTCTATGTGCCGCACCGTCAGGATTTTTACGGATTGTTTTACTTTTCACGCTCGGGCGGAAGCCATTATGTGGATTTTACCGAATACAAAATAAATGAGGGAGATGTACATCTCATCTCCGACGAACAAGTCCACTATTTTGAAGATATTGACAATACATTAGGTAAAATCATCTTATTTACCGCCGGTTTTTTTGATAATGACGCTTTACTTGAACATCTTTTTGAAAAAGCCGAACAAAATCCCGTCATATCTTTACATGACGAGCAAAGGAAATATTGGGAAAACCTCTTATCTCAAATGGAAAACGTGTATGTTTCAGATAGGAAATTTAAAAATGAAATTTTAAAAAATTATCTTTCCGTTGCTTTGTTTGAAATTTACCAATATCAGCAGGAAAAACCGGTATTGCACAATACGGAGTATTTACGGTTTGTTACTTTTAAAAAGGACTTGAAAACATATTTCAAGACGCATAAAAAAGTAAGTTTTTACGCCGGCAAACAAAACATTACGCCCAAAACGCTCAACCTTGCCGTTAGAAAAATAGTGAACAAAAGCGCCAAGCGGTTTATCAATGATTATGTGTTATTATCGGCAAAAAGATTGCTGGTAAATACAAATTTGACAAGTGCCGAAATTGCTTACGAACTGGGCTTTGACGAACCGACAAACTTCACAAAATTCTTCAAAAAAACGGAAGGTAAATCGCCCGTTATGTTTCGTAAGGAATATAAATAATCCGGTTCTTGCATAAATGAAAGAACGTTCCGTTTTTACCATTTATTTGCCCGATATTACCTTTTCCAAAGCTTTCTACCGTCCTACTTTTGTCCCGTAATTAACATAAAAAATGAAATTATGCTAAGAACATTTTTATTGGTTATGGCACTATCAGGTCTGATAATGTCGTGCAACACTTCAAAAAACAATCATTCATTAACCCGCAAAAACAAAACGAAAATGAAAACAAAAAGCAACAAGCAAAAAGTAATCGAGCTATTAAAAAGCATTGAAACCGGAGATCCGAAACCTGTTTCTTACATTAATCCGGAAAAGTATATTCAACACAACTTGGCTGTGGAAGACGGCTTGGCGGGTTTCGGTAAAGTATTAAGCCTTTTACCCGAAGGCAGTGCCAAAGTGGAAGTCGTCAGGGCGTTTGAAGACGGTAACTATGTTTTTACCCATACCAAGTATGATTTCTTCGGTCCCAAAGCAGGCTTTGATATTTTCCGGTTTGAAGACGGTCTCATCGTGGAACATTGGGATAACTTGCAAGAAATAGTCGAAGAAACCGTGTCGGGAAGAACGCAATTTGACGGCACCACCGAAATCACGGACATAGACAAAACCGAAGACAATAAGGAATTGGTACGAAACTTTGTGAATGATGTTTTGCTCGGTAATAGTCCCGAAAAAATAACGGAATATATTTCCACCGAAAAATATTGGCAACATAATCCGCACGTCGCCGACGGACTGGAAGGATTGGGCAAAGCCTTGCAAGAATTGGCAAAAGCCGGTATGCCGATGAAATACACCGCAAACCACATGATTTTGGGTGAAGGAAACTTTGTGCTGTCCGTTTCGGAAGGAGAATTTATGAACAAACACGTAGCTTTTTACGATTTGTTCAGAATAGAAAACGGAAAAATC
>JAMONI010000004.1 GCA_027065935.1 Flavobacteriales bacterium
TATGTCGGCTGTTTTCTCTATTTTGGCATTTGCATTGCCCGTGTTGGGCATTGTATTGTTGGCCGTGGTGGGATGGATTTCATACAAAGTAATCAAAAAGGTACGAAATTGACGGATTCACCGGTCTTTTTGCCGCTTGCTTTCTCTATACAAAATTTCTTTTTCTTCTTTGCTGAGGCTTTCAAATCCGGATTTATTGATTTTGTCGAGTATGCGGTCGATGCGTTTTTCCGTGGCGGTTTTCAAGTTGTTGTAAATCTTGGGTTCCCGGGTTAATTGTTGTTGTTTTTTGTTGATACGTTTGTTTTCCACCGTGCCCCAAATCCATCCTGCGAGCATGGAAGCCAAGTGGGCTATATGTCCGCCCGAGTTTTGGGTGTTGAGCAACAACAAATCGATTATCAAAAAGAAGAAGAACACGTGCTTGATTTTAACTTCGCCGGCCAACCGGAGGTGAAAACGGTAGTCCCCGTATTTTTTTGCCAAATAAGCCAGCCAAATCATATATCCCGCCGAAATGCCGGTGAGATAAATGTTTTGTTCGTCGGAGTAGAAAAAAGGAAGGAGTTTTACGCTCAACAGAAAGGCGGTTGCACCCGAGATAATCCCCGTCCAAAAGAGGCGAATCAATTTTTTTTCGCTTTCAAAAGTCAGAAAAAGATTGCCTAAATAGTAAAGAAGCAAAAGGTTGATAAAAAAACCGATTAGTCCCGTATGTACCCAAGCATAGGTCAGTATCGACCAAGGCTGGCCGGCATACGTATGCCAACTTCCGGGAAGGGCGAAATACCGCCACCAATGTCCGGTAGGAAGGTCGAATATAAGAGCGCCGAAATAAAAAAGCCATACAAGTCCCGTGGCAATGACCACGGATGCGATGATTCGTTCGAATGACAAATGACCGTGAAACAGATATTTGAACTTTCGGGGCATCATGATACGAGCCGGTTAAAAATAATACTCTTGACGTTTGTTTCGCCAAAGCCAAAGGAGTAATAACCCGGTTAAAGCACCGCCCACGTGGGCGAAATGAGCAACGGGCGAATTGAATACGTTGGTAAAGCCCATGAAAATGTCTCCCAAAATCAATAAAGGAATGAAATACCTCGCTTCGATAGGGTAAGGGATAAATATCAACATTAATTTGGCCCGGGGATAGAAAAATCCGAAGGCCACTAAAATGCCGTAAACGGCGCCCGAAGCACCTACCATCGGGACGTGGTAAATTCTCCGTAGCTTTTCGATGAGCAAGAGGATGTTTTCGTCATAAATCAAGCCGTTTCTAACAAGCAATGAGGTAAACCGTTTGAAGTTTTCGGTATGAAGCGCTTCCTCGATAATCCCCGACGGAACTCCCGACGCACTCAATTGGTCGAGATAGTTGAAAAATTGATAATATTGAATCCCCGTATAAAACAATACCGCTCCTATGCCCGAAGCGATGAAAAACCAAAGAAATTTTTTTTCGCCGTAGTGATAAACCAAAGGTGCGCCGAAGGCCCATAAGGCATACATGTTAAACATAATATGCATAGTGCCGCCATGCATAAACATGTGTGTGATGATTTGCCAAGGGCGGAAATCGGGATGTTCGGGAAAATGCATGGCAAAGAGTTTAATCATCAAGGGTTGATTAAACATGGTGGCGATAAACATGATGATGTTGATGATAATCAGGTGTCGTATGACGGCGGGCGTTTGCATTTAGAACAATTTTTCGATTCGATTTTCGTCCAAGATAACGAAATTTCGTTTGCCCGAAGGTGAAAATTGCGGTTCGGGGAGGCGGAACAAAGCTTTGACGAGGTTGTATCGTTCTTCGGTATTGAGCTTTTGTCCGGGTCTGACGGCCGAAGACAGGGCAAGACTTACGGCCAAAAACCGATTGACGGCGTCTTCTTCTTCCGGCAAGTCTTCGTTTAACGAGGCAATCAGGTTCTCTACGAAATCCATTGCTTGCTTTTCGTTGAAGCCGGCCGGAATGGCGGTAAAATGAAAATTATTTTTTTCTTTGTGCCAAGCAAATCCCGAACGTTCGAATTTGTCGCGGTTTTTTTCAATCCAACCGATTTCCGTATCCAATAAGTCGGGATGTAAGGGAAACATTAATTGTTGGGAAGGAATTTTTCCCCGCTTCAAATATTGGTAAAACTCATCGAAAAGTACGGAAACGTGCGCGCGATGTTGGTGAACGAACATTATGCCCTCCGGTAACGGAACAACAATAATTTTGTCCGCCCATTGCAGGGTTTCGGTTTCCGGTTCGATGATTTCCCTGTTTAGGTCGAAAAGCGAATCTTTGTCGTTTGATATTACGGGCGTGAAGGACGTTTCGGGCATGATGAACCGGCTGAACCGGTCGATGGCTTGACGCGAAGCCTTGTCCGGAAAGCGTCCGGGAGCGAAAGGGCGTGCATTTTCTTCTTTGAATGGGTTGAAGTGTGGGTCCACGTTGATTTTGGGTTCGCTGTTTTTTGTGCCGGTTTTTCGGGGTACGTGCAGGTTGAGTTCGGGCATCACGTCGAAATCCAAAGAAGGCATTTGGTTAAATTGCCCCAAGGCACGGCGGGTGCTGGCCCGTAAGATGTTATAAACGGTGTATTCGTCATCGAATTTGATTTCGGTTTTGGTGGGGTGAATGTTGATATCGATGTGTTCGGGGGCTATTTCAAAGTAAATGAAATAGGGCGGGATTCGTTTTTCCTGAAGCAAACCTTCATAGGCTTTCATTACCGCATTGTGTAAATAGGAACTTTTAATAAACCTTTTATTGACAAAAAAGAACTGTTCGCCGCGTTTGAGCTTGGCATATTCGGGCTTACCGGTATAACCGTAAATTTTTACGTATTCGGTTTCTTCGTTGAGCGGTACCAGGCGTTCTTCCATTTTGTTGCCGAAAACGGAAGTAATTCTGCGCAACAGGTTGGAAGGAAACAAGCGGTACAGTTCGTTTCCGTTGTGAATAAGGGTAAATTCGATTTCCGGATAAGCCAAAGCCACGCGTTGAAACTCGTCTATAATGTGGCGCATTTCCACTTGAGCCGATTTAAGAAACTTACGTCTTGCAGGCACGTTGAAGAAAAGGTTTTTTACGGCCACGGAAGTGCCTGCCGCAGTTTGAACGGCTTGTTGCATTTTGACCTCGCTTCCTTCGATTTTGATTAGCGTGCCCAGTTCCCGGTCGTGCGGGCGGGTTTTCATTTCCACTTGTGCCACGGCTGCAATGGAAGCCAGCGCTTCGCCGCGAAATCCTTTGGTGGTGATACGAAACAGGTCGTCGGAGGATTTGATTTTGCTCGTAGCGTGACGTTCAAAACTGAGCCGGGCATCGGTCTCGTCCATTCCTATACCGTCGTCGATTACTTGAATCAGTCCTTTTCCGCCGTCTTTAACGATGAGTTTGATATGCTTGGCGCCTGCATCAACGGCGTTTTCCAATAGTTCCTTCACCACCGATGCGGGTCGTTGCACCACTTCACCGGCGGCTATCTGATTGGCAATATTTTCCGGTAACAGTCGTATTATGCCCATTTTACCAAATCGGAATGTTTAAATAGGTTAGAATAAAGTAAGTAATGGCTAATAGTAGTGCTAAAATTATAATAAACCGAACGCTTGTATTCATAAAGGGATTTTTTCTTTGGGTGGCGTGACGTTGTAACTTGCCGCGAATGCGCGCTTCGATTTCCGCCCGTTCGGGATTTTCGTGTTTCTTTTTGATGGCTTCCAAGCGTTCCTTGCGTTCGTCGTAATAGCGAGGTGTGTAGTCGAAACGTTTGTTTTTCGGGGTATGTCCGAACATGCCCATGGGATATGTTTTTTTGATTTATTTTTCCGCTAAAATTAATTTTTTATCGTATAATTTCTTATTATCCGCATTAAATTCATACTTAATGGATAATTTTAATTTGGATAGATCAAGAATTTTCCAACTTCTTATTTTATAAATATGTTCGTCTCCCGCATTTCCGTCATGATATATTTCAAAAGACATTCCGAAGTGATGTGCATCTGCGGTAATTTTGAAATCTTTGGAGGGTGAAAGATAAAAACTTCTTTGGGCGGTATCGATATTTTTAATATTGAACGTTTTACATTCCAAATAATTTAACCTGCCGAATTCGTCCGTAAAGGCAATATCGGGATAACCCGTGGCTTTTTTTCTGCCGGAAACCGCAACGGGTGTATGAGCTTCATAATTTTCAACGGCATTCAAATGAGCCACTACAAACGGTTCAATGGCATTGCCTACTTCATTGGGACGGCTTTTGATGATGCCTTTACGATTAACTTCTTGCATTACTTCATCGGCTACGCGTTTTAAAACTTCCAAAACCTTGGGGTCTTTTTTGCTCCGTTTATTAAAAGGAATGACTTTATGACCCGTCAACCCTTCCACTACCACGTTTAGCGGAATATCTCGCAAGGGCTTGAGCATTTGGGAAATAATTCCTTGTAATTCGTCGGAAATCATTTAAAAATTATTTTCGAATTAAAACAATCCTGTTCGTATTCGTTCCTTTTTGGTTATTTTTCACCTTCCAAATATTCGCCGTTTTTGTAAACTGTTGTTTGTTAATGAGGATACCTTCCATTTTGAAACCGGCTTTTAATGCCAAGGGCACCACGTATTCGTCCAATTTGATTTTGCCGTTACGCACTTCGCCCACTTCAAAGGCCACGTATC
>JAMONI010000005.1 GCA_027065935.1 Flavobacteriales bacterium
CCATTGCCCGTAACGGGATTTAATGTGTTGATAAATCGAATCGGCTGTGGATTTTTTGTCGAAGAACAGTCCGAAAAATTTAATCCACTCGGCACGTCCCAGCGGGTGTGTTTCCATCCATTCGGCTACGTAAACGACTTTTATTCCGTTTTGTTCCAGCAGGTCGTAACTTTTGTCTCGAGGCCCGCTACCGAAGACAAAAATAACATCGGGATTAATAGCGAACACTTTTTCCGTGTCCATGGCATTCGGACTACCGATATCCGTTATCAGTCCTTGACGGACACGCTTCAAAATATCCGGATCGGCTATATAATCCGTATTGGGAAATGCTTTCATCAAGTGGATTACGCCCAAGGACTTGAGCGATTGCAAATGCGTAACGGATGTTGTGATATAAGATTCGACCGGAATTTTTATGTAAATCGTATCCTTAGAACGAGCGGACGGTTCTTCATGCGACAATACGATAATTTGAGCTTTTCCGCCGGGATAAATTTCTTTGACTTTAAGGACGTTTTTTTTGTCTAACCTGTTGATTTCAAAAAATTCGGCATAATCGTTTGGTGCCGGGGCGCGAAGGGATTCGCCGGTTTGTCGGCATGCCGCTAACAAGAAAACCAACCAAAGTATAACTGGGTAGCGGTGCATTATCTTTTTCTTTTGGGGAACTTCATTTTGTAGTTTACTTGCACTTCTCCCCTGCTTATTTTATCGAGTTTTCGTTGGAGCATTCGTTTTTTGATCGGTGAGAGACGGTCGGTAAACAGAATGCCTTCGATGTGGTCGTATTCGTGTTGAATGACGCGTGCGATAATTCCGTCGAAAGTGCGTTTGTGCAGGTTTCCGTTCAAATCATAATATTCCAAAGTAATTTTGGACGGTCGTTTTACCTTTTCGTGAATGCCGGGAATACTCAGGCAACCTTCTTCAAAATTTTCGGGTTCTCCTTCTTCATTAATCATTCGCGCATTGATAAATACCATTTTGGCATTTTCCAATTGAAGGCGTTCTTGGTCGGAGAGTTCTTTCCATTCGGCAAAGGGTTTGGGGTCGATGACAAAAATTCTGACGGATTTATCCACTTGCGGTGCGGCCAAGCCCACCCCCGAGGCTTTGTACATGGTTTCAAACATATCGTTTACGAAATCTTCGAGCCAATCGGCCCGGATATCCACGGGTTCGGCTTGTTTTTTCAGTACCGGACTTCCGTAAGCTACGATGGGTAGGATCATTGGGTTCGTTTTAGATAGTCTTGCAAAATAATTGCGGCACTCACCATATCGGTCAGGGCTTTATTGCGCCTTTTTTTTCGGCCCGCTCCTCCGTCAATTAAAGTTTGAAATGCCAATTTGGACGAATAGCGTTCGTCTTCACGGTCGATGCGGAGCGCCGGATATTTTTTCTTTAACTTATCGATGAATTTAACGATATCCAGTTCCAGTTCGTTATATGTTCCGTCTTCTTTGAGCGGTTCGCCTATCACGAGGGTTTCCACTTGATTTTCCTTTAAGTATTTATCCAAGAATTCAAAAATGTTTTTTGTTTCCACCGTCGTTAAAGGTGAAGCTATCATTTGCAAATCGTCCGTTTCGGCAATTCCGGTTCGCTTCAGTCCGTAATCTATGGCGATGATTTTCATTCGGGCGGTTCGATATAATTAAGATTTAGTTTGGGCATGTCGTAAATGATTAATCTTTCCATTCGGCGACGAACAAGTTCGTATCGCGAGTGCCGCCGTTGTTTCGGTTCGACCCGAATATCAATTTTTTTCCGTCGTAGGAGAACATGGGAAAAGCGTCGAAGATGGGATCGAAAGTGATTTGTTCCAATCCCGTTCCGTCCACGTTAATCATATACAAATTGAAAGGTATGGTTTTGGTTTTGTGATTGGAAGAGAAAATGATTTTTTTGCCCGACGGGTGGAAAAAAGGTGCCCAATTGGCGCCTCCCAGGTCGGTAACTTGGCGTAATCCGGTTCCGTCGGCATTAATCACGAAGATTTCCATATCGCTGGGTTCCACCAAATGTTGCGCCAACAAATCTTTGTATTTTTTTATTTCTTCTTCGGTTTTGGGTCTTGAGGCGCGAAAAACGATTTGCTTTCCGTCGGGCGAGAAGAACGCTCCGCCGTCATAGCCCAAGTCGAAGGTTAGTTGTTTGACGTTGCTTCCGTCGATGTCCATGATATATAGTTCCAAATCACCGCTCCGGTCGGAAGTGAATACGATTTTGTCGCCTTGGGGCGATACGGTGGCTTCGGCGTCATAACCGGGTTCGTCGGTTAGCTTTTTGACGATATTTCCTTCCAGATCGGCCACATAAATATCATAGGTGGGATAAACCGGCCACACGTATGTTCCGGGTTTCTTTTCGGGTTCGGGCGGACAAGCTTCACCGCCTTCGTGGGTGGAAGCATAAAGCACCAAGGTGTCGCCGGGTAAGAAATAACTACAAGTGGTTCGCCCTTTGCCCGTACTCACCATTTTGGGCATAGTAATGCTGTCAAGCGGTTTGTCCGCATCCATAACAAAAATTTGGTCGCAAGGAATGTTCCATCGTTCATTCCGGGCTTGAAATACCAATTTTTTATCGTCAAAGCTCCAGTAGGCTTCGGCATTGTCGCCCCCGAAAGTCAATTGTTTGACCGATTTGAAATGTTTTTTTTCTTTTTCGTATAAAATCTTGTTGCCGATTTTCGTTTCTCCCGATTTGGCATCCGATTTTTCCGATTTATTTTGAAATACACAACTTTGCATCATAACTAAAAACAGTGCGGGAAATAGCCATTTTGTTACGAATTTCATATCTTGCGTTTTAATTTTATGCAAAGCTACTAAAAAAGTTAATGAATTAAGTAAGTTATGGCGGTAATCGATTATGTTATTTTGTCATTGGCCGGATGGGGTTTTTACAAAGGTGTTCGTAAAGGTTTGTTTTACATTGTTTTATCCTTAGCGGGCATTATAGCGGGATTTTTGTTGGCCACGCGCCTTTCGGGGCGTTTGGTTCCTTTATTGGGGCAATCGTTACATTGGCCGGAAGTGCATTTAAAGTGGACGGCTTACGTCTTGGTATTCGTTATCGTGTTGATCATAGCACGATTGATTTCCTATTTGCTCGAAAAATTTTTCAAATGGACGGGCTTAGGTTGGATCAATCGCTTGGCGGGAGGAGTTGTTTCCGCACTAAAATATTTATTGCTGGCCGGTTTGCTCTTTACGGCGGTGGACGAAATTCAAAGCGAATTTCAAATTTTTCCTAAAGAAACCTTTGAAAATTCTAGCGTTTACAACCCCTTGGTTATGCACACAAGAAGAATCATTCAATATGCCGGCGATTGGCAAGACAAACATTTGAAAGACAAGCGTCCAAATACGCGGCAAGATGAACCGGATAAGACCGAATGACCTATGAACAAAATTTTATTATTTTGGCTTGCATTTATCATAACAAATGCCTTTGCCCAACGTCAATATCCCGTTGACACAATTTATCAAAGCATTCATACTCCGGCCCCCGCTTTGCCTCCGTTTTTGGGAAGCATTTCAGACAACAGTGTTCCCACGCCCGTCCGAATTACCAGGATAAGCGATTATTATGCGCCCGACGATTGGTATCCCACCTTTGAATATGCCAAAATCCAAACGTGGAATACGGACCAAACTTTATATAAAATCCGTTCGGTATGGGTGGTGGATGCACAAACACATCAAATAGTAAGAAACCTTCCGGGAAGTCAAATTTATCCCGCTTATTGGTCAAACACCGACCCCGACAAATTGTTCAGCTTCAGAGCAAACGGCGACATACTGGAATATTCCGTATCTCAAGACAGCATTATTTTTTTGATGAACGTATCCAATCAATATTACGAGTTCGTCAAACTCGGTCCCGGAGAGGGGAACATCGACATCAACGATAAATACGTAGCTTTGACAGGCAAACACGGGACGGATATGGATGTGATTGTTGTGGATTTGGAACACCGGCACGTGGTGCATACCGAAACTTTTCCGGGGGCTTGGGGCAATGGGCCCGACTGGGCGCCCGATTACGTGGATTGGGTGTCCGTTTCGCAATCGGGTGATTATGTAGGGATTATGTGGAACACCAACACCACTTCGGAAAACAATCCGCATAACGGACATTACGGCGTGGAAATTTACAATACAAGCGATATGACTTTCCTTCGCCGTATAGCCTCCTACGGAGATCACGGTGATTTCGGGTTCGACACCAACGGAGAAGAAGTTTTCGTGCAATTCTGGGGCGAAACCGGAACCGTCAATATGTATTATCTCGACCGTGCGGAACGTACGGTAGTGCATACGCATCAGGATTTCAACTCCGAAGGACATATTTCCTGCCGTAACATTCACCGGCCCGGATGGGCTTACATAACGATTTCCTACGAACAGCATTCGGGACAGATGGTCGCCGTCAAATTGGACGGTTCGGAAACGACGGAACACTTCGGACATCATTTCAGTAGCAGTACCACATACGACAAGCATCCCATGGGAGTGGCTTCGCCTTACGGAGATATGGTCATGTTTAAATCCGATTTCGGTAACAGTGCCAATGCCGATGAAGTATATATATTTACGGCAAAAGTCGATAATACGCAAGAAATTCAAAAAGGTATAATAAACACCGTT
>JAMONI010000006.1 GCA_027065935.1 Flavobacteriales bacterium
GGTATTCCTACATTTCGCGGTCCCGGAGGAATTTGGGACAAATACGAGCCGGAGGTCTTGGAAATCGATTATTTCATTGAGAACTACGAACGGGTTTGGCCGGTTATTAAGGATATGTTTTACAATGTTATCGAGCGGGCGCACCCCAATCCTGCGCATTTAACCTTAGCACGATGGGAAAATGACGGATTCCTCCAAGCCATTATCACGCAAAATATAGACAACTTACACCAAAAAGCCGGGAGTAAACAAGTTATCGAATATCACGGAAACACCCGAAATGCCGTTTGTTTGGATTGCCGTCGAACCGTACCTCTGAACAAAACCGTCTTGTCCGAAACCGTGCCTCGATGTCCGCATTGCGGCGGACGTTTGAAACCCGATTTCGTTTTTTTCGGCGAACCCATTCCTCAAGGCGCCGCACAGGCGGCATTAGCACACACCTCCCGGTCGGATGTATATTTGATTATCGGCACCACCGGCATTGTTGTACCGGCCTCTCTCCTGCCCTATCAAGCCAAACAAAACGGCGCTTTCATAATCGAAATCAATCTCAATCCGAGCGAATACACGCATCAGATTACGGACATCTTCTTACAAGGCAAAGCAGGAGAAATATTGCCCGCACTGGAGAAGCGGGTATTAAACCCGTGATACAAAACAGAAAGCTATCCGGGCTAAGATAACATTAGACTTAAGCGCATTTTTCATCCGTTGAATTTTCGTTGAAAAGGCAGTATTGGAGGATGTCCGTTTTATAGAAGATAACAAATGGTTCATACGCTTACAAGTTTATTGTCAAAAGCCGTATTTTTGTCAAAAAAAATATTCATGGCACGTATTCTGACGGGAATTCAAAGTACGGGACGACCGCATTTGGGCAATATTTTGGGCGCCATTATTCCGGCATTGGAAAAAGCAAAAGATCCGGCCAATGAAACCTACCTTTTTATTGCCGATTTACATTCGCTTACACAAATCAAAGATGCCGAACAATTACATCATAACACATTACAAACCGCCGCCGTATGGTTGGCTTTCGGTTTGGACCCCGATAAAGTGATTTTTTACCGTCAGTCCGATGTGCCGCAGGTTACCGAATTAGCTTGGTATTTGTCCGTTTTCTTTCCCTATCAACGTCTGACTTTGGCGCATTCCTTTAAAGACAAAGCCGGCCGGCTGGAAGACGTCAATGTAGGGTTATTTACTTATCCGATGCTTATGGCGGCGGACATTTTGCTTTACGACGCCGACATAGTTCCCGTAGGGAAAGACCAAAAACAACATTTGGAAATGACGCGTGACGTGGCACAAAAATTTAACCGCATCATGGGTGAAACTTTAGTCATTCCCGAAATCGAATTGCAAGAAAAAACCATGTATGTTCCCGGCACCGACGGAAACAAAATGAGCAAATCGCGTGATAATATAATTGATATTTTTCTGCCGGATAAAAAATTGCGCAAACAAATTATGCGCATCAAAACCGACAGCACGCCGTTGGAAGAACCCAAAAATCCGGATACTTGCACGGTTTTTAAATTATATTCGCTTCTTGCCGATGACCTGCAAATCGAACAAATGCGGCGTAATTACTTGTCGGGCAATTACGGATACGGCCACGCCAAGCAAGCGCTTTTTGAATTGATTTCGGACAAATTTTCCGAACCGCGCAAAAAGTTCGACGAATTAATCAACCGCCCCGAACTTATTGAAAACATTTTGCGCGAAGGGGCCGAAAAAGCTTCGGCCAAGGCCGGTGAAGTATTAAACCGGGTGCGTTCCAAATTTAAATTTAGCCTTAAGTAATGCTAATCATCACTTTACAACGCAAGAAATGTATCGGGTGTAACTACTGCGTCGAGTCGGCGCCGGAACTTTTCCGTATGTCGCAAAAAGACGGTAAAGCCGTGCTACTTAAATCATACGAGAAGAAAGGATTTTTCACCTTGAAAACCAAAGCAATGCATTTGACCGAGAAGGCTATGCAAGCTAAAGAAGTTTGCCCGGCCAAAATCATTCACGTCAAAATCATTTGAATTATTTTCCCGGATTACGCCCAACCGTCCGAATGATTACGGTTTCTTTTTTTGTCGATCGAAGAAGGCGTTCCATCCTTGGGCTTTCATTTCCACTTTTTCATTGGCGTTGGTAATCAGAAAAGCGCCCGGGTCTTCGGTATAATGTCCGATAATATGAAATCCGGGAACGTCTTTGATTTTATCGTAATCTTTTTGGGAAATGCTAAAGAGCAGTTCGTAGTCTTCACCGCCGTTTAATGCGGCCGTTACCGGATGAATGTTAAATTCCTCCGTTACCGCAGCCGTTTCTTGCGCTACGGGAATTTTTTCTTCGTAAACCGTTATGCCGTATCCCGAAGCTTCGGACAGATGAATTACTTCGGACGACAGCCCGTCGGATATGTCGATCATGGAAGTGGGGACTATGTCATTTTGATAAAACCATTCAATGACGTCTTTACGTGCTTCGGGTTTGAGTTGACGTTCCACCACGTAAGCATAAGGGGTCAGGTCGGGTTGATGATTGGGATTGGCCAAGAAAGTTTCTTTTTCACGTAGTAGAATTAAAAGTCCGGCGTAGGCTGCGCCCAGATCGCCCGTTACTACCAACAGGTCGTTGGGGCGGCCACCGTTGCGATACACAATTTTTTCTTTTTCGGCATATCCCACGGCCGTTCCCGACAGTATCATGCCTTTTTGAGACGATACGGTATCGCCACCTACAATATCGACACCGTAGCGTTCGGCCGCCATTTTAACGCCGGTATAAAATTCTTCGAGAGCTTCCAAAGAGAACCGGTTGGAAACGGCAATATTAATAAGGAACTGTCCGGCAATTCCGTTCATGGCATAAATATCGGAAAAATTGACCACGGCGGTTTTGTATCCCAGATGTTTCAGCGGAAAATAACTCAAATCGAAATGAACGTTTTCCACCAGCATGTCGGTGGTAATCAAACTTACTTTTTCATCAGTTTCCAGTACGGCGGCGTCATCGCCTATTCCTTTGAGGGTGGATTTGTTTTTGACTTGTATGTTTCCGGTTAAATACCCGATCAGTCCGAACTCGCCGAGTTCCTCTATTTTCCGGAGCGGTTTGTGTTGTTGATTGTTGTTCTCATTCATTGGTCAAAAAAATAATTTAAGATTTCGTATAGTTCCTTGCTTGACGAAGTTTTTTCCAAAATAGTGAAATTTTTGTCGGTAATGAAATAGGTTGGTGTAAATTCCACGAAATATTTCAAGGCAACGGACATGATATCGTTTCCGGTTACCATGCCGTGTTGCCAAGCCGGCAAGTCTTCAACAAACGCCTTCCAACGGGCGGGATTTTCTTCCAGTCCGATGGCACTGACTTGCAGGCCGGTATAATTTCTTTTTTGCAGATAGTCATAAAGTACGGGCAATTGACTTTGGCAATGAGGACAATCGGAACTGAAAAAGATAAAGAGGTGGAAGGTTTTGGGTTTGAACGTAATGCCGGTCTTTTGTTTTAAGTAATCCGTGTCGAATTTTTGTCCTCGCACCGGGGCTTTGCTTTTTTCGAGTTGCCGGGTAAACAAGTCGTTTTTATAGGTTTCGGGTAATTCGTTATATAATTTTTCCAAGAACTTTTTGGCTTGTTCGTCCTCTAAAGAAAACAACACCATGAAGGTTTTGATAAAGGATGCCCGGGCGGGTAGATAGGTCATTCGGTCGAAAATGAGTTTTAACCGGTTGACGTACCGGTTCGACTTTTCCTTTCCGTAAGCTTGGATGGGGATTTTGAACAGGTATTCTTCCAAGCGGTCGTATAGGACGTGCGAATGGTATAAAACACTGTCGTTCAGGTCGATTTCATCGAAGTAGTGCTTGACGGCATAGTCGATATATGCCTGACGGGAGGGTTTCAGGCTGTCGGGTAAGACTTCCTTTTTTCCTTTGATAAAATGCCAAACTCTTCGGTTTTGATGAGTTTTCAACAAACTGTCCACGTGTTGTTCGTACCGGATTTTAAATTGTTGGTAGGCTTTTTGGAGTTTGTCGGAAGGTTGGTCTTGATAGCGGCGCTTAAAGGAGCGTAATTTTCTGATAGTCTTTCGGTTATAACGTTGAAAGTCGTAATAGGCTTTGTTGGTCCGGGAGCGGAGGATGTAGGGTAAGGCGGGTTTTTCGGGATTAAACCGGATGTGAATGTCTTCGCCCGAATGGATAAAGCGCAATCCGGGTACGTGTTCGGTATCGTATTGAATGGCGTATTCGCCGTAGGGAAGCCCGTTTAACACAAGTTGGGCTTTGCCTTCTTTTACACTATCCAGAGAGCGGATAAAAAACATTTCGCCGCCTTCCAATTTTTGTAAAATCACCCAACGCAACGGTAATAATTCGTTGTCGGATTCGACGGTGATTGTTTGGCTGTGGAGTAAGGCGGATAAAAGAACTATAAGGAACGAGTATTTTTTCATTTTGATTTATTTTAAAAATGATGCGTTTGAATTGTTTCTATTAAAAAACGCTTCCTTTGTTTTTTATATTTTGTTCGATATCCCGCCAACCGGCGGATAAATGTCTTTGAATTTCTTCATATAATTTTATCATTACATTTTTGTCGATCTTGTTGTTTCTATCGGCTCTTCCTCCTTTTTTTAGGACAAAAATAT
>JAMONI010000007.1 GCA_027065935.1 Flavobacteriales bacterium
TATCTTTCATAATGAACTTGAATTTCCAAAACGTAAAAATATAAAAATCTTTTTTAATCCTCCGAATGTGTCGGAATTTTATCGTGGAATGCTTTTTTATTGAAAAAACGACGATTTTTCAGTGTTAAGTGACGGTCGGTGACATTTTTTCTTCAGGATGGATTCGGCTCGATTTTTGATGTTAATTTATTGAAAACAAACCCGGTAAAATGAAAAAGGTTCCCGATGAAGTGCTGTTGGAAATTGCTAAAAAATCCATTGAAGAAACTTTTGCGGATGAGCAGTTGATCGACAAAGCGCGTTTGCTCGCTCAATTTCCCGGATTGGCCGAAGAGGGTGCCGTTTTTGTGACTTTGAACAAAATGAAAGACGACAAAAAAACACTGCGCGGATGTATCGGTTCGGTAGTGCCTCACGGTCCGTTGCTCGATGATATTATCCGCAATGCCAAAGCCGCCGCTTTTTCCGACCCGAGATTTCCGCCGCTGCGTCCCGAAGAATTGGAAAATTTGGAAATAGAAGTTTCGGTCCTGAGTTACCCCGGTAAGGTGGATTATGCGGATGCGTATGATTTACAACGAAAAATCATTCCCGGACGGCACGGCGTCATTTTAAAATCCGGCGAAAAGCAGGCTACGTTTTTACCGCAAGTATGGGAAAAATTACCCGATTTCAATTTGTTCTTTGCGCAATTGTGCAACAAAGCCGGCCTGCCTGCCGATTGTCTGAACCGTCATCCGGATATCTATGTGTATGAAGTTCACGAAACCAAAGCGCCATGGAAACGTTTGTAAACGAAGGAAAAACGGTGTTGCCTAAATTTTACGAAAAAAAAGGCAAGCGTATTGTTTGCAAACTGTGTAGTCACTATTGCCGGCTGAAGGAAGGGCAAACGGGCGTGTGCGGTGTTAATAAAAATGAAGGAGGAAAACTTGTCAATTTGGTTTACGGCAAGATAGCCGCATTGCACCTCGATCCCATCGAGAAAAAACCTTTGTATCATTTTCTACCCGGCTCAACGGCACTTTCCCTTGGAACCGTAGGATGCAACATGCATTGTTCGTTCTGTCAAAATTGGCAAATTTCTCAAGTAAGAAAAGTAACCCGGCAAGATTATGTATCCCCCGGAGATTTGGTTGCTTTGGCCTTGAAGTATAAAGCCGAAAGTATTGCTTACACGTATAACGAGCCTACGATTTTTTATCCTTATGCAAGAGACATAGCCTTGGAAGCCAAAAAATACGGTATTAAAAGCGTTTTTGTAACCAACGGTGTGGAGAGCGAAGAAGTAGTGAAAGACATGAAAGGCATCATCGATGCCGCCAATGTGGATTTCAAAGCCTATGATGAAAAATATTACCGGCGGGAACTTAAAGCCCCATTCACCGTGAGAGAAACGATACGACGAATGAAAAAAATCGGAATATGGGTGGAAGTTACCACTTTGGTTATTCCGGGCATAAATGACGATCCGGAGCATTTGAAAAAAATAGCCGGTTTCATCGCCAATGAAGCGGGTACCGGAACGCCTTGGCATTTGAGTGCCTTTCATCCCGATTATAAAATGCTAGACAAACCCGCCACGCCGGTTTCCATATTGGAACAAGCCTACGAAATCGGACGAAAAGCCGGCTTGCAATTCATTTATATAGGTAATGTGGGGATGGAAAACGTAACCTATTGTCCCGCTTGCAATACCCCCTTGATAGAGCGGGTAGGGTACAGGTTGCTTTCTTATAAAGTTGTCGATGGAAAATGTTATAACTGTCAAACCGAAATTCCCGGCCTATGG
>JAMONI010000008.1 GCA_027065935.1 Flavobacteriales bacterium
TCGGCCGGCGATATCGAAAAAATGTTCAAAAAGTGGAATCTGATTGCCGATGAAAACGCTATGACTTTTCCGCATATTATTCCCGAAGCAATGATTTGTCCGCACGCCGGATACGTGTACAGCGGATTTACTGCCCATACGGCACACCGGTTAATGCCTCGAAAAAATCCCGAAAGAATTTTGATTGTCGGCCCTTCGCATTATGTTTACATTGAGGGGATGAGTATCGGTATTTTTGATGCATACGAAACACCGTTCGGACACATCAAAGTTGACAGGGAAGGGGTAAAATTTCTTACGGAACGCCATTCTTTTACTTTCTCCGAAAGGGCGCATTATTCGGAACACAGTACCGAAACCCAATTTCCCTTTGTCAAATATTATAATCCCGGTACCACTATCATCGAACTGATTTACGGAAATGTGCATGAAGACGAATTGGCTGAGGTAATCCGGAACTATTTGCAATTGCCCGGCAGTGCCGTTGTAATTTCTACGGATTTGAGTCATTACTATCCGCAAGAACAAGCCAATCGCTTGGATGCTTATTGCCTGGAAGCCGTTCGGCATCGTGATTTGTATTTACTCGACAAAGCTTGCGAAGCTTGTGGAAAAACGGGCATAAGTGCCATCTTACAAACGGCAAAAAGCTCGAAATGGCAAGCCGAAATCACCGATTATCGAACAAGCGGCGACGTATCGGGCGACTTTGATGCCGTGGTGGGTTACATGAGTGCGGTATTTTTCGGATAAATTGATTTGAGCGGAATTTCTTTCTTTCAGGATACACACCGCGCATAACCTTAAAATAATTCATCAATCACGCGTTTGGTCGATAATATTTTTTGCAAAACGAAGAATTTCCATAATTTTTTATATATTGTAAGTCGAAAACGTAAAAAGATTTTATTATGGAAATAACCAGAATTTTCGATTTGCTTCAATATCAATTGAAACATAATCCCCTTCCCGAATTGGTTAGTACCAAGTATGACGGTCAGTGGCAAACTTTATCGACGAAGGAATTTTACGACCTTATCCAACGTGCTTCAAGAGGCTTGGTAAAATTAGGTGTGAAAAAAGGTGACAAACTTGCCTTGATATCCTTCAATAACCGCACCGAATGGTCGGCAATGGATTTGGCTATCACCCAATTGGGGGCCGTCGATATTCCGGTATATCCCACCATTTCGGCAAGTGATTTCGAATACATTTTTAACCACGCCGGCGTTTCCTACGCTTTTGTGGGCGATAAAGAACTGTATGACAAATTGATGTCGGTCAAGTCCAAAATTCCCTCGTTAAAAGAAATTTACACCTTTGACCGGGTGGAAGGAGCAAAAAATTGGCAGGAAATCCTGGATATGGGCGATGAAGTAAGCCAAGACGAATTGGAAAAAATCAAAGCCGAAGTAAAACCCGAAGATCTGGCCACTATCATTTATACTTCGGGCACCACCGGACGTCCCAAAGGTGTGATGCTCACCCACAAAAATTTGGTGGCCACCGTCAAATCCGTTATCGGCCGCATACCCGACCTGCCCGTGCCCACACGTGTGTTAAGCTTTTTGCCCACCTGTCATATTTTCGAAAGAATCGTTTTCTACATTTACATTCATTCCGATTTTCACATTTATTTTGCCGAAAGTATTGACAAAATAGGCGACAATATAAGGGAAGTAAAACCGCATATGTTTACCGCCGTGCCGCGATTGATAGAAAAAGTTTACGCCAAAATCGAAAACAAAGGCCGGGAACTCACGGGCATTAAAAAAGCCTTGTTCTTCTGGGCGGTCAGAGTCGGCGAACAATTCGATTTTAAAAAAGCCGGAACGTTTCCTTACAGCTTGAA
>JAMONI010000009.1 GCA_027065935.1 Flavobacteriales bacterium
TGCCGGAAAGGGCGGAAAACGGAAATTCTTTTTTGAGTTTGTTTCGATTTAAGGCAAAATCGGCTTGCACTTCACCGTCCACGGTCAAGTCGGGGTATTTTTCACGAATGATTTTTACCGCTTTACTCATTTTTTTGGCATCGGCACTGGACGACGAGCCGAAGTTGGAAAACGAAACCAGTGCGATAACCGGTTGGATGTTAAACATTTTTACCGTGTCGGCGGTCATCTTGGTGATTTCGACCAATTCTTCGGCAGTCGGATTTTCGATTACGGCGGCATCCGAAATGAAAATCGGTCCTTTATCGGTCATCAACAGCACGGTCGAGGATACTTTATTGACGTTAACGGCCGTTCCGGCTACGTGCAACAAAGGGCGAAACGACGATGGGAAACTTCTCGAATAGCCCGTTATCAATGCATCGGCATCGCCTTGTTTGACCATCATGGCGCCGAAATAATTTCTCGTTCGCATCAGACGAACGGCTTCCAATTGCGTGATTCCTTTGCGTTGGTGTTGTTTCCAATATATTTCGGCATAGTGTTTTACCCGTTCTTCCTCTTCGGGCAAGGTCGGGTCGATAACGGGCAAATCTTCGCTATATTCGAGTTCTTCTTTTATTTTGTTTATGGTAGCTTTATTACCTAATAAAACGGGAAGTGCGATGCCTTCTTCATAAGACAAATAAGCGGCTTTGACCACATCGGGGTGGTCGGCCTCGGAAAAGACCACTTTTTTGGGATTGGCTTTGGCCCGGTTGATCATCAAACGGATTTGCTTGTTTTCAATACCGAGCCGGTCGATGAGTTCTTCTTCATATTTTTTGAAGTCGGCGATAGGCTCTCTGGCCACGCCGCTTTCCATCGCCGCTTTAGCCACCCGGGGCGGGATTTTATAAATCAACCTCGGGTCGAAGGGTTTGGGGATGATATAATCGCGTCCGAAACTCAGGTTTTTGGTATTGTAAGCAATATTGACTTGTTCGGGAACACTTTCTTTGGCTAATTCGGCCAAAGCGTAAACCGCCGCCAATTTCATTTCGTCGTTGATTTTTTTGGCTTTAACGTCTAATGCTCCGCGAAAAATGTAGGGGAATCCCAATACGTTATTGACTTGATTGGGAAAATCGGAACGTCCGGTGGCTATGATAATATCGGGACGTGTTTTGACGGCCAAATGATAATCGATTTCGGGGTCGGGATTGGCCAAAGCGAAAACGATGGGATTGTCGGCCATCATCTTTAAATGCTCGGGAGTGAGTACATTCGCTACCGAGAGGCCTACAAAGACATCGGCGTTTTTAATTGCTTCGTCCAGGGTGTAAATATCCCGCCGGGTGGCGTATTCGGCTTTTTCGGGACTGAGGTGTTCACGGTCGGCACGGATAACGCCTTTGCTGTCGAGCATGACGATATTTTCGGCTTTGATGCCCAATTTTTTATACAACCGGCCACAAGAAACGGCGGCGGCTCCGGCGCCCATAATCACCATTTTCAAATCTTCCAATTTTTTTTCCGCCAATTCGGCGGCGTTGAGCAGTGCGGCTGCGGAAATAATGGCCGTGCCGTGCTGGTCGTCGTGCATTACGGGGATGTCCAGTTCTTCTACCAAACGGCGTTCGATCTCGAATGCTTCGGGCGCTTTGATGTCTTCCAGGTTTATACCGCCGAACGTGGGGGCTATTTTCTTTACCGTTTCCACAAATTCGTCCACATCTTTGGTATCGATTTCTATGTCGAACACGTCGATTCCCGCAAAAATTTTGAAGAGCAGTCCTTTTCCTTCCATAACGGGTTTGGATGCTTCGGGACCTATGTCGCCCAGTCCCAAAACCGCCGTTCCGTTGGAAATGACGGCTACCAGGTTGCCTTTGGACGTATAGCGATAAACTTCTTGCGGATTTTTTTCGATTTCAAGACAAGGAAATGCCACACCGGGCGAATAAGCCAATGACAGGTGACGTTGGGTTTCGTGTTTTTTTATGGGAATCACTTCGATTTTACCGGGTTTGGGTTTGGCGTGGTAAGCCAAAGCTTCGCGTCTTAAACGTCGGTCTTTCATGATGAAAATTTTTTCGGAGTAAAGTTAGGTTTTATTTTTTCACGCAAAAGTGAGCAAAGTTATTTAGACCGGAAATCCGGTTTGTTTTTTTATTTCAGCTCGAATGTTTCGATCTCTTCGAAGGTGTCGGGGTTATATACCCGGACTTGGATATTGTCGGGCCGGACGTCGAAAATCATGATGGCGTTTTGGGTGGAAAAAGTTTTTACTTTGTCTTTCCACGGCGTTTGTTCCAGTGCGTAATAGGGCGCTCCGGCCGCACCGTTGGTGAGTTGTATGAACGGATGTTTAAGTTTTAAGCGCCGGCCTTGCCAGTTTTCGGGATAGATTTCCGTTTCGTTATCCACGATCAGGCGTGCGTAATTATGTTCGTCGCCTACCAACAAGGCGCGGAATTTAGCCGAACGGTTTATCAGAATATCGATGAATTCGTCCCGGCGTTCGATAATTCCTTTCGGATGGGGTTTTCCGGCAATATAAGGTCGCACATCATTATTGCCGTCGTACCACATTCCGTCGTCGGTATGGCCGGCATTGGGAAAAGGAGTAATGTGTATGGTGACGAAAATGTGTTTGATATGGGGGTCGTTTTCCAAAGTTTGTATGGTTCCGGCAAGCCATTCCAATTGTTTGTCCATTATATATCCGTGCGGATTTCCTCCTACCAAGGGGATATAATTTTCATTGGTGGTGTACCAATAATCGGCATTGAGCATTATGAATCCCGTGTTTCCGTAAGTAAAATAATACACGTTTTCCTTATAGGGTGGAAAATCGGTGGTGGAGGGTGACGGGTCATAAGGTGCGCCGTCTTCACTTACGGGGCCGTTGGCGGGCATTTCGAATTCATCGGCAAAGACGGCTTCGGCGCTTTCGGTATCGAAAGGAAAGCGGTCGATGGAAATGTAGCGCTTCCAAGCACTGGACGCCTTACTGTCGTGCTTGTAAAATGCTTTGGATAAGGCTTCGTGATTGCCCATTCCGATAAAAACGGGCCGGTACATTGCGTAGTAACGCAGGACGTTTTTAAAATTGAAATATTCCAGGCGGATTTGGTCTTTGTTGGATCTGTATCCGTTGATCATATCACCCGTAAACAGGAAGAAGTCGGCTTGGTCTTTGTCTGCGGCAATCATCAGGCGTTTTACGATGTAGGCATTGGTGCCATAGATGTTGCGTTCGCCGCCGCCTGTTGCGTTCCGGCTGTCGGACGCGTAAGCAAAGCGAAATCCGGAGGAAGCGCTTTTCACCGGTGCCGTTTTGAAAGTAAATTGTTCTTCCCACGGGCCGTAAATGACCTTATAGGAATAGAGAGTCGAAGGCTGTAATCCGCTGATTTGATAAACGTGCTTTGTTGTTTTCCGTCCGTTGTCCCAAACTTTTCCGTTCACTACGATTTTTGTTCTTACGGGACGGTCGAAAGCCAAATAAACGGTCATTCCTTCGGGTGAAGGCTTGGAGAGTATAGGTCCTTCGATCAGGCTTACCGAAGGGATAAATTTTCCGTTGTCGTAAAGTACGTTTAACCGGTTATCGGTCAATATACGGCCTTCGCGGTCGGTGACGCGATATCCTATCCGTAACTTTCCCGATTTTTCCCATCCCGTAAAGTCGTATTTTCCTTTGAGTTTCGTTATTTTCAGCTTGGCTTTTCCTTGCTTGATACGGGCCTTGTTTTTGGAAAAAATCGGTTGCTTGTACCGGGAAGCTTCGTCTATCAGACCGAAAAAAACCGTGCCTTCGATCCGCGAATCTTTAAAGTCCAAAACAACTCCGTCTTCAAAAGGTGTTACCGAAGGGGTGGCCAGGTTTTGGTAAAGTAACCACGTATCCTTGTTATCTTTTTCCGCATAAAAAGTATCACCGTTAATCACGCCTAATTTGCCGTCGCGCAAAACGATATGGTGAAACGAAGCGGGAATTTCCTGCGCACCGACTTGTGAGAGCAAAAAAAGATACAAAACGATTTGAGCTATTCTCATAGTTGAACCTCCTTATAATTGTTGAGCTAACAAATTTACTCAAAATCCCGCATATCGTGATTTCGCAACAATTTGTCTTCTGTAAGGTGCGAAAAACAAAAACACCTTCTTCATTCGATTAGGTCAATTTTCATTAACTTTGTATAGGTGATAAATTATTTATGAGAAACATTATGAAACGAATTTGGTTCATTGGAATGCTAAGCGTTGTGCTTACGGGGTGTGTGACCGCCAAAAAGTTTTCGACCTTTATCGACACCGAATCCCGGATTGAGACGCCAAAGAATGAATCAGGTAAGAATTGGCTGATAATAACCGCCGGCACATCCGAACCGGATCAAACCCGGTGTGAACAAAAGAAAAACAGTTTTGTTCCTGCCCTGCTGTATTGGAGTTGGAACTCAACCTTCGAATGTGAAATAGGGATGCAAACAAGGATGAAATACTTGGAAAAAGGCATTTTTAAAGCCGCCGACAGCCTAAACCTGCAATCGTATTTGGACGGAAAAAAGTTGCTAATCCGTGTCAAAGAAATTCCGGGTAAATTCTTATCCGAAAACAAAGGAAATGTGGTAA
>JAMONI010000010.1 GCA_027065935.1 Flavobacteriales bacterium
TCCACAATTTTTTCATATTCTGAAGGTTTATCATTCGGTTTTATCGAGTTGAATGTGTTTTGACGTATAAATTTTTCCCCGGTCATCCACAACAATACATTCCACACCCGGAATTTGATCGATTCGATTTACACCGACTTCTTTTCCCATCACGAAAACGGCCGTAGCCAATGCGTCGGCCAATTCGGCTGTGGGAGCAAATACGCTTACGCTGATCACCCCCGTGGCGGGATAGCCCGTTTTCGGGTTGATGATATGCGCATAACGAATGCCGTCGAAGATAACGAATTTTTCATAATCACCCGACGTGGCGACTGCCTTGTCGGAGACGGGCACCAAGGCAAAGGCTTTGTTTTTGTTCATCGGATTGACGATGGCGGCGGTCCACGGCCTGCCGTCGGGGGCGTTTCCCCAAGTGTTCATATCACCCGAAGCGTTGATAATACCCGCTTTAACGCCCATTTCCATAAGCAGTTTTTTTGCCCGGTCGGCAGCGTATCCTTTTCCTATTCCGCCGAATCCGATTTTCATACCTTTTTTCTTGAGGAAAACGGTTTGGCTTTCTTCGTCCAGCACGATATTTTGATAACCTACCTTTTCGACGGATTTTTTTATGGCTTCTTCGGAGGGTTTTTCGGTCATACTCCCGTCAAAATGCCATATTTTATCCATCGATGCATAAGTAATGTCGAAGGCGCCGTCGGTAATGCGAGAAATGGCGATGGCACGCTTGATTAAATCGAAGAGTTCTTTGTTCACGTGTACGGGGCGGATGCCTGCATTCCGGTTGATTTCGGAAGTTTGCGAGCCGGGAAGCCAGGAGGAGATTAACTTTTCGATACGGCGTATTTCGTCGATAGCGGCCCGAAGGGCTTTTTGGGCGCGGACGCTGTCTTGCTCCACTACCGTAATTTCAAAAGCACTGCCCATTAAGAGCAGTTTTTCTTTAAAGATTTTATCCTGAGCGTATGTATTGGAAAGAAAAAAAACGGCAAACAGTATGACTAGCACTATCCGGTTCATAGGCTGTCGAAATAAGCGATATAATCTTCGGGGGATTTGTTTTTGTCATAACCTGTTTTTCCCAAAACTTTACCGTCGGGCGAAAAAACGACAACCAACGGAAAATATCCTTCGGGGTTATATTTTTCGGCCAGGGCGTTGTTTTTCAGGCGTTGTTGTTCGGGCAGGCGGTTTTTCTTCTTACGTGGAAAATCGGCTCTTATCATGATGTAATGCTCGTTGGCATAGCGGAAAAATTCGGGCGCATTCCAGATATTTTTTTCCAATTTAATACAAGGGATACACCAATCCGACCCCGAAAAAACGAGAATAATTTTTTTGTTTTCCGCACGGGCCGCCTTAAGGGCTTCATCCATATCGTTATACCATTGCGGCTGTGACCAAAGCGATATGGATCCCAACATAAAAAGCGCTATAAAGAACAATCGGTGCGTTTTCATAAACATTTCGGATTTTATTTTCATTGTGACATACATTACAATAATTATGCCGAAAATGAAATTTTTATTTCGTTTTTTTGCAAATAACGAAAATAAACCGTAATAAACGTCCGTATAATTTTTATTTATAATTCGATTTCGGATTTCTATGCGTGCCAATAGGTTCAAGTCAAAATAATTACGGAAATTTGTAAATAAAACCATGCTATGATAGCCATTCTGTCTCCGGCCAAGAAATTGAACGAAAAGCTCACTTTTCCCGAAAATCTCGATTTTACCGAACCGGTTTTCAAAGAAAAAGCCGAACGCCTGATTGCATTGTTACGCAAACTCGGTCCGGAAGAAATTGCAAAATTGATGGGAATTTCCGAAAAGTTATCCCGGCTTAACTACGAGCGATTCCGGCAATGGAGCACCGAAGGAACGCATCCGGCCGTTTTTCTTTACGCCGGCGACACGTATCGCGGATTGGACATACAAAGTTTTCCGCATGACCGATGGGACGCTTTGCAAAACAAAGTGCGTATCATATCGGGGCTTTACGGAATACTTCGCCCTTTGGACTTAATTATGCCCTACCGGTTGGAAATGAAAACACCGCTGAAAGTAAACGGACATAACGACTTAAAAGCATATTGGAAACAAGACATCACGGAATTTCTTAACAAGGAACTACAAGGCAAGCCTTTGGTCAATTTGGCCAGCAAAGAATACGCCGAAGCCGTTGACCAAAAGCACTTGAACGCACCTTTTATCCAAGTGGATTTTAAAGAAAACAAAGACGGCAAATACCGGATTATCGGTTTGTTAGCCAAACGAGCTCGAGGGGCAATGGCACGTTGGATCGCCGAAAACAACATAGAAAACGCCGAAGATTTAAAACTGTTCGACAAAGGAGGATACCGTTTTGCGCCCGGAATGTCGGATGAAAACCATTGGGTATTCGTACGATGAACACGTGTGTTGACAAACGAAAAAAAATGTCTTACCTTTGCACGACCGAAAAATAACAATACAAAATGGCTGTAGAACACTTAACATTACAAAAGTTCAAAGAGCAAATCTTTGATTACGAAAACGAAAAAGAGTGGAAATACAAAGGCGAAGTGCCTGCGGTAATCGACTTTTATGCCGATTGGTGTAATCCTTGCAAAATGATCGCACCGATTATGGAAAAACTTTCCGAAAAATACGAAGGAAAAGTGAAAATTTGGAAATTAGACACCGAAGCCGAGCGCGAATTGGCCGGTATGTTCGGTATTCGCAATATTCCCAGCGTTTTATTCATCCCTATGGAAGGCACGCCTATGATGCAAGTGGGCGCTCTTCCCGAACACGTTTACGTGGAAATCATCGACAAGGAATTACTGAACAACGGAAATGAAGCTTCCGAAAATTAATGGTTTCATGATAATATAAATTCGCAAATTGCCCCGAATGTTCGGGGTAATTTTATTTGTTGTATGGACTACATCACCTTGAAAAACATAAAAATCTTCGCCCGGCACGGCTGCTTGCCCGAAGAAAGTATTCTGGGAACGGATTTTGTCATTACCGTAAAGATGGGCTTGGATTTAAGTAAAGCCGGTAAAAGCGGCAAAATCGAAGACAGTGTCAACTACGCCGAAGTGTATGCACTCATCGAACGGGAAATGCAACAATCCGAAAAAATTTTGGAAGCCGTAGCACACCGTATTAGTGAAAAAATAATGGATACGTTTCCGCTTGTTCAAGAACTCGAATTTCATTTGGCCAAACAAAATCCGCCTTTGCCGGGCGAAGTGGAGCAAAGTGTCATTTCACTTTATCGAAAAAGGAACGGATGAGTTTCCACAAAAGAGGAAAAATTCATATATTTGCTTGCTCTTTACAAGGCACCTTGGCCGAGTGGCTAGGCAGAGGTCTGCAAAACCTTTTACAGCGGTTCGAATCCGCTAGGTGCCTCTAATCCGTTCCGTTGATTTTCCGGTTGATTCCTTCAAACTTGTGAATCGTATCGCTTAGTTTGTCCTTGTCTCCCGAACCCTCGTAAATAATATACAACCCGCCGAGCATCAAAATGATGCCGATGAATTTTTTTATCTTGTACACGTGTTTTTGCGTTAACTTGGATTTTAATCGTTTGGCCAACAAAATTTTTATCAAGTCAACGGCAAAATACGAAACCAGTATGGTTCCGAAAAACACACCGATACGCACGGGATTTGCCCCTAAACGGGGTCCGAACAAAACAATCAATGCCAACCAAAATACCAACACGCCGATATTGATGAAGTTCAGAAAAAAACCTTTGAGAAACAAATTTAAGTAATTGTTTTTGGGCAACTCGATTTCGGTTTGATTGACCAAACGCTCTTTTTTAGGCTTTTTGATCACGGTGACCAATCCGTAAAAAGCCATAATCACACCGCCCAGAATGTATAACGCCGGCTCATGCGTTAATTCGTTCAAAAGTTTGTAACTACCCAAGTAAGCAATCAAAATAAAAATCACGTCGGCTAACAAAACGCCCGAATCCAACACTACGGCCGCTCTGCCTCCTTTGGTGGCACTCGTCTCCAGCAAAACAAAAAATACCGGCCCGATAAAAAAACTCAATACGATACCGATGGGTATCGCCTTCAACACATCACCGAACAAAATATCCGCTCCGGGCATATTACATCAAATAAAAGCACGCTAAAATAAGGAAAAAACACGAGAAACCGTTCAAAAGCGACGTTACGTAATCCTTTCGTATATTTGCGCTTAAGAAAACAGGGATTATGCTTCAGGTAAATTACATTCGCCAGCATTTTGAAAAAGTAGCGGAAGACTTGAAAAAACGAAACCGGGATTTCACCCCCTTATTGCGAAAAGTATTGGAACTGGACGAGAAAAAAAGAAAATTAAAAACCGAATCGGACCGCAATCTGAGCGAACTCAACAAACTGTCCAAAGAAATAGGCCGCTTGTATAAACAAGGCGAACCCAAAAAAGCCGAAATTTTAAAGGCCAAAACAAGCGAACTAAAAGAAAAAAGCAAAGAACTTTCAGCCCTTCTCGACCAAACCGAAAAAGAATTAAACGAAACCCTGTGGCAAATTCCTAACATTCCCCATGAAAGTGTGCCTTACGGAAAATCGGAA
>JAMONI010000011.1 GCA_027065935.1 Flavobacteriales bacterium
TGGTATTATAAAGCGACAATTCCACTTTTTTAGGGTCCACCATGACGAATTTTAACTCGGCGGGATGTTTTTTAAAGAGCAATGAATTGATAATCACGTTCAACCCAACCGATTTACCTTGCCCCGTGGCACCGGCGATAAGCAAATGCGGCATTTTGGCCAAGTCGAAAACGTAGGTGTCGTTCGATATGGTTTTGCCCAAAGCGATGGGGAGTTCCATCTTGGCATTTTGAAATTTTTTAGACCGCAATACGCGTTTGAGCGGAACCAAAACCGGATTTTTGTTGGGCACTTCGATGCCAATGGTACCGCGCCCGGGCATGGGGGCGATAATCCTGATACCGAGGGCCGCAAGCGACATGGCGATGTCGTCTTCCAAATTCTTGATTTTACTGATGCGCACCCCCGGCTTGGGAATGATTTCATACAATGTGACCGACGGCCCTACGTTGGCCTCGATTTTTTCGATTTCTATACCGAAATCCGATAAGGTTTTGACGATTTTTTTGTTATTTTCCAACAATTCCTGCTCGTTTAATGCCACTTCCACGTTAGCATAATCTTTGAGCAGGTCGAAATGCGGAAATTTATAATCGCTCAATTCCAATGTCGGGTCAAACTCACCGAATTCTTCAAGGACATCCGAAGGCTTGTCCACTAATTCGTCTTCGGTGACGATGATTTCGAAGCTTTTTTCGTCTTTTTCCGCTGATGAAACCTTCGTTTCGGGACGCTCGATGGGTTCTTCTGCCGTTTCTTCCGATTCGGTTCGATGGCCTTTTACGGTAATGGAAATATCTTTTTCGGGCGCACCGGATGTTGTTGTATGTTCTTCCGTGTCCCTTTTTTCATCCGAAGGAGCGGTTTCTTCCATATTTTTTGCTCGAGCGGTCCGGTTAAAGAGATTTCGGCCTTTTACGAGTGTAGCCGAGGGCGTAAGTTTTTTTATGGCGCTATCGAGGTGTTCGGGTTCGAGTTTGAATTTATACACGATTAATATCAATGCCAGAATACCCCATAGTATCAAGCTACCGTAACGCCCCAAATAAAACGTTAAAAGTTCGGCCGCTTCAATGCCTCCGATACCGCCCAAAATGGGATTTTCGGGAAATAATAAAGACAGAAGTACGGAGAAAAACGCCACGTAAAACAGAGTCCAAATCCACCGGACGAGTATGCGGAACCAATGTTTTTTTTGAAAAACATGAAATCCCGTCAGGATTAACATCAATGAAATGAGCATGGAAGCCACTCCGAATCCGTCATAAATCCCCGAATGACCGATAACAACCCCGACTTTTCCAAAAATGTTGGACGCCGGCTCGGATTTTATATCCAAATCCACAATGTTAAAATCCTTTTTCCAGTGAAACAAATAAGATATTTGCGCAATCAGGGTAAAAAAACCGAGAAAAGTCAAAACGATGGAAGTGATCAATCGCCAATGCGCTCCGCCTGTTTTTTTCTTTTTTCCGGATTTTCGTTTACTTAACTTCATAGATGAAAATTCGACTTTCAAAGATACGAAAAGCCGGATAAACAGGCTTAAACCATTTTTTTTATCATTTTAACATGCGGAATACCGACTTCGTTAAATGTACCGGAAATACTTCGATATCCGCTTTTTTCGTAAAAAGGGCGGGCATATTGCCGGGCGTGTAAAACAATGGTCGTATATCCCTGTCCTTGAGCGGTTTGTTCGGCAAAAGCCAAGAGTTTGCGGCCAATGCCTTGGCGTTGGAAGGGAAAGTCCACAAGCATTTGTCTGAGTTTGAGCGTTTTTCGTTCTAACGGACGCAGTTGAACCGATCCGATAACTTTGCGGTTGAAGGTAGCAATGATAATGGTTTCCCTTTCGTCGTGTATCGTGTCTTCTTCGGTGAGTTGCAATCCGAGGGGTTGGCGCAGGAGTTTGTTCCGGAGCCGAAGCACTTCCTTGTATTCGGGATGTGATGTGTCGATGATGCGAAACCGGATGGTCCCGTTTTCAAGAATCTGCCGCTTCACCGATTCGGTAAGTGCCTTTTTCTTGAACTCGTCCCATTGTTTTCCCAAAAAAGAACGCCGTAAGCGAACTTCGAGTGAAGTAACGGATTTTTGTCGGTTTAGAGCGCTTAGCAGTTCGTTTTTCAAAAAATTTTCCGCTGGATTTCGTACTAAGAACCGTTTCATTAAACGACGTAATTCTTCTTGCGAGAAGTTGCGGATTTCCATGTAAAATTCCGGGTTATTTTGTAAGGCGCTTCGTTCTTCTTGCCATGGGTCGGGTTCTTCACAAAAAAGGCTTGTTTCGATGTTTTCGGGATAGGCTACGATACTTTGCGACGGAACGTGCCAATGGCATTTCATTCCTTTGTTCATCAGATCGACAATGTAATGTAACCGTTCTTCCGGGATAGGCATAATTTCGGTAGTTTTAAACAATAAAACCGCCTCGCAAAGGAGACGGTTTTCGCTTATTTTCATTGTATTTTTCAGGTTAAAGGACGATGACAGAACCACCAATCGAAGCAGTCTTTTTGTCCTTTGCGTTCGTTGGCCGTTTGAATGTCGGTGGCGGGAGGCAGAATGACGTTAGCGCCTATAAGGTCGTTGTTCGGCCAATTTTCGGGAGTGGCCACGCCGTAGGTATCGGAAACCTGAAGGGCTTTGACCACACGTAAGATTTCATCGATACTTCGACCGATTTCTTGCGGATAATAAATCATCAGGCGCAGCACACCGTTGGGGTCCACCACGAACACGGCCCGAACGGTATTACTACTGGATTTGCCCGGATGAATCATCCCCAAAGCCTTCGATACGCCTTCGGCACTGTCGGCAATGACGGGGAAAGGAATTTTAACTCCGAGATTTTCTTCAATCCATTCAATCCATTTGATGTGAGAAAAAATTTGATCCACCGACAATCCGATAAGTTCCACACCCAATTTCAAAAATTCGTCGTTTCGTTTGGCAAAAGCCACGAATTCGGTAGTACAGACCGGAGTAAAATCGGCCGGATGGCTGAACAAAACAAACCATTTTCCTCTGTAGTCGTCGGGCAATACCATTTTGCCCATGGTGGTTTGTACTTCAACGCGCGGGAACTTTTCTCCCAACAAAGGCATTCTTGTTATTTCTTCCATAGTTTTCGGGTTTTTAAATTTCATTACAAAATTAACCTAAATCGACGGTGATATTTTATGCTTTTTGCTATCTTTTTCTTATGCTTCGATAAAATATTTTTATAACATACAATAAAAAAATATTATAACTTAAATTTCATTGAAATTGTTCATCCACTTGCCGAGGCAAAACCACCAGTCCTTACACTCTTCCTCGCGATTTCTTTTCTTCGCATCATACCAGTTGTCGGGAGGTGGCAGGATGAGGTCGGAGCCGAGCATTTCGTTGTCGGGCCAATTTTCCGGGGCGGCCACTTTGTACGTGTCGGTAACCATCATAGCCTTGGTGGCACGCAGAATTTCATTCATGTTTCTTCCGATTTCCAACGGATAATAAAAACTCAGGCGAGTGGTTCCTTTCGGATCTACGATAAAAACAGCCCTCACGGTACTGCTGTCGGTTTGATCCGGATGAATCATTCCGAGTTTTCGCGCTAAACCGTTGGCCGAGTCGGATATGACGGGAAACGGAATTTTGATATGAAAGATATCTTCTATTTTTTGAAGCCATTCGATATGCGAAAAGGTTTGATCCACCGACAATCCTATAAGCTCAATGTTGAGCTTTCTAAAAGTATCGTAGTTTTTGGCAAATGCCACGAATTCGGTAGTACAGACCGGAGTAAAATCGGCCGGATGGCTGAACAGGACGAACCATTTCCCTTTATAATCGTCGGGCAATACCATTTTGCCCATGGTGGTTTCCACTTCCAATCGTGGAAATTTTTCGCCCAAAAGGGGCATTTTACTTGTTTCCGTTTTCATAACATATAATAATAACGAATGACAAATATAAGATTTTTGTAACATATATAACGTAATTGCGTTAAAAAAAATCGGGATTAAATCAGACTTGTTTGTTGCACTCCTACGATGTACTCTAAAATCCTTCGGATTTTATGTCCGGTTTTTCGGAAAAAACGAACCGAAAAATGCGCGTCGTAAGAAACATTCAACTGACGGCGGATTTGCTTTTAAAAACGTATTTTTGTGCGAAGACATAGCTCATGAAAGATTATTTTTCTTCCGGTTTTAAATTGGGCATTCTCGGCGGCGGACAATTGGGCAAGATGTTGCTCACTATCGCACAGCAGTGGAACCTGCATACACGCATATTAGACCCCGATCCCGAAGCGCCCGCCCGTTACGGAAGCCGTGATTTCGTTCAAGGCGATTTCACGGATTACCAAACGGTTTATAATTTCGGAAAAACGGTGGATGTATTAACCGTGGAAATCGAAAATGTACACACGGGCGCATTGAAAAAACTCCAAGACGAAGGTATATCGGTGTATCCGCAACCTTCGGTTTTGGAAATCATAAAAGATAAAGTCGAACAAAAATTGTTTTATCGCAAGCATAACATCCCAACGGCAAGTTTTGAAATATTCGACACGGCCGAACACGTAAAGGCTGCCGT
>JAMONI010000012.1 GCA_027065935.1 Flavobacteriales bacterium
AGGTGCAAAACATCCTGGAACTTCCGCTTGAATATCTTATCAACGAAGCTTGGTGCAGAGAACAAAAAAAATTTGAAAACCGTTCGTACGAAATTTGTTATCTTCCGTTCGACGGTTACAAAATTTGGGGTGCTACCGCCATTGTTATTGCAGAATTACGCGATTTGTTTAAAAAAGCCATGAATTTTTAGTAACTTTGATTTTTGCAAACAATAGAGGGGCAGCTTTATGGGATTGTTTAAAAAAGATGTTTTCGGTTATTATATCATTCTAAAAAAAATACTCATTTTCGTTCTGGGAATTGTTTCGCACCGCAGATATCACGGATTTAACAAATTGAAAATAGAGGGGATGGATATCCTGCGCTATCTCCCCGACGATCAAGTCCTGTTTATTTCCAATCATCAAACGTATTTTGCCGATGTAGCCGCCATGCTTCACGTGTTCAATGCCGCCTTAAACGACCGGAACGATTTGTCAAAGCCCTTTAAATACTTAACCAACATCAAACACAATATATACTATGTGGCGGCAAAAGAAACCATGGAGTCGAATCTGTTGTCCAAAATTTTCAAGCTCGTAGGGGCCATTACGGTGGAACGCACTTGGCGTGCCGCCGGAAAAGAAGTCAAAAGACCCGTCAAATTTTCCGATATTTCCAATATTGCCAAAGCCATTCAAAACGGTTGGGTGATCACCTTCCCGCAAGGTACTACGCGTCCGTTTAAACCCATCCGAAAAGGGACCGCGCACATCATCAAGGAAAACAAACCCATCGTCATCCCCGTAGTCATCGACGGATTTCGCCGCGCCTTCGACCGTAAAGGATTGCAAATCAAAAAACGGGGCATTTTGCAAACCATGGTCATCAAACCGCCTCTGCCCATCGATTACGAAAACGATACCATAGAAGATATCGTGGAAAAAATCGAATATGCCATCGAACAACATCCCGATATGATCAAAGTATTGCCTAAAGAAGAAATCGAAAAACAACAAAAATTGGATGAACAAAGGAAGTTTTGGAAATATTAACGGAGTTAAGATTTTGGAATTGGGGTATATTATAATCTGTAAATCCCTAAATAAGGTTGACCTGATAAAATTCCAAAATCCCAAATCCTAAATCCCAAATCCCAAATCCGAAGGAATGAAAATAATCTGTATAGGCCGCAATTACGCCCGTCATATCGAAGAACTGCAAAACGAACGCCCGGAGGAGCCGGTGATTTTCATAAAGCCCGACACGGCCTTGGTGCCCAAAGGAAATCCCTTGTTTTTGCCGGATTTTTCCAATAATGTGCATTACGAAACCGAACTTGTGCTAAAAATAGGCCGGACGGGCAAAGCCATTCCTCCTCACAAAGCCCGTGAATATTACCGTTCGATAGGCTTGGGATTAGACATTACGGCTCGCGACCTTCAAAAAAAGCTTAAAGAAAAAGGATTACCTTGGGAAAAAGCCAAAGCCTTCGATTTTTCGGCCGTAGTAAGCCGGGAATTCATTCCCGTCAGCGATTTCAAAGACATAAACAACATCGATTTTTCCCTGCAAATAAACGGAAAAACGGTACAGGAAGGAAGTTCCTCCCGTATGCTGTGGAAATTCGACGAGCTGGTTTCCTACATTTCCCGGTTTTTCACCCTCCGTGTGGGCGATTTGATTTTCACCGGCACGCCCGAAGGCGTGGGACGTCTGGAGCGGGACATGATCCTGGAAGGTTTTATCGGAGACAAAAGCATGTTTAAAATACGCGTAAAATAATTTTGCCGTAAACTTCAAACTTTAATATTTTTACAAAAAAAAAGTATGTCCACTTTACCGCCCACTAAACATAAAATCATATTTGGAGACAGCCGGGATATGCATTTAATTCCCGATGGTTCGGTGCAGTTAATCGTTACTTCGCCCCCTTATTGGCAATTAAAAGATTATGGTTCCGACAATCAAGTAGGTTTCAACCAATCGTATGAAGAATATATCAATCATTTAAATTTGGTTTGGAAAGAAAGTTACCGCGTCTTGGAAGACGGATGTCGTATGTGTATCAATATCGGCGACCAATTTGCCCGTTCGGTTTATTATGGAAGATGTCAATCAATAAAAATTTTGAAGATGAAATTCAAAAATTACCCTACATTTTTAATGATCCCCATAAATTGGACAAAAAGATTGACCCGAAAAAACTAAATTTCGGCTCTAAAATCAGCATGAATGATAATCCTGCGCATCCAATGGAATTTTACTCGGTAAAAAAAATAATCTCACCTGAAACAATTGAATTAAATAATGGGCTTCAAATTAAATTATTAGGAATAAAAGAAAAAAAAGACGTTAACGGAAAGGCAAAAGAATTTTTACAAATGAAAACCAAAGGACAGAAAGTCTTTATAAAATCCGATGAAAAGAAATACGATAATGAAAACAGATTATTGGCATATGTATATTTAAAAAACAAAACTTTTTTAAATGCACATTTAATCAAAAACGGCCTTGCTGAGGTTGATACTTCCTACGATTTTAAATACAAAAACAAATTTTTAAAACTCTTGGCTCAAAATGGAAAAAAACAAAAAAGACATTTTTAACCCTGAAGTAATTGAGGAAATAAAAACCGAAATTCAAAAACTGAAAAAAACTTCATGAAAGCCGGCATCCTCACCATTGGCGACGAAATTCTCATCGGACAAGTGGTCAACACCAATGCCGCATGGCTGGGCAAACAACTGACCGATTTGGGCTTTGACGTATATTGGATGCTCACCGTGGGCGATTCGCCCGAAGCCATTACCGACGGACTTAAAGCCATTTCCGAACGTACGGACTTAATTATCGTAACCGGAGGACTAGGCCCCACCCGTGACGACCTCACCAAAGAAACCATAGCCGAATTTTTCGGACGAAAACTGATGTATAAAAAAGAAATTGAAAAGCACATCAAAAAATTGTTCGCCCGGATGAATTATCCTTTTACGGACAACAATAAATCTCAAGCTCTTGTTCCGGAAGGAACCAAAATCCTATGGAATTATTACGGAACCGCACCCGGTATGTGGATCGAACACCAAAATAAAATCTTTGTTTTCCTGCCCGGCGTCCCCTTCGAGATGAAACATATTTTCAACGAATATTTAAAACCCGAACTCAAAAAACGCTTCAAACTGCCCGTATCCATACGAAAAACCGTATCGGTATTCGGAATAGGCGAGAGCTTGCTTGCCGACCGCCTCAAAGAGTGGGAAGCCCTGCTACCTCCCGGATTACATTTAGCCTATTTACCTTCGCCCAAGCGAATACGCTTGCGCCTGTCTGCCAAAACTTATAAACCCGAACGTGTTAAAAAAATTATTGACGAACAATTTGAAAAACTCAAACAATACATCCCGGACCTTACCGTGGATTTTGAACACGAAGACCTTTCACACGAACTGCACGAAACTTTTAAAACCCTCGGCAAAACACTCGCCGTAGCCGAAAGTTGTACCGGAGGCAATATTATGGCCAACATCGTGGAACTGCCCGGCGCCTCCAAATTCTTCCTTGGCGGTATGGTGACTTACGCCACGGAAAGCAAATGGAAAGTTTTGGGCATAAGTCAGGAAACCGTCCAACATCATTCGGTTGTAAGCCGGCAAACGGCCGAAGAAATGGCGATAAAAGTGCGCGAAAAATTCGATTCGGACATCGCAGTGGCCACCACCGGAAATGCCGGCCCCGAAAAAGGCGATTCGGATGAAGAACTCGGAACTTGCTTCATCGCCATAGCTCACCGGAACAGCGTGAAATCATACAAATTTCTTTTCGGACAACCCCGAAAAAAAGTCATCGACCGTGCGGTTTCCAAAGCGCTCGAATTGCTTATCCGGACAGCAAAAGAAGACCGGACATTGAACAAATAATAAACCCCCAATTCCATTTGAAAACAATCCAACGGAATTTTCCCGGTAAAAAAACTTTGTCATTCACCGAAAAATAATTTATATTTGCAAGCCGAAAATAAGTTGAAGATTATGTATGCAATTGTAGAGATAGCAGGGCAACAATTCAAAGTAAAAAAAGACCAAAAACTGTTTGTTCATCGTTTGCCTCAAGCCGAAGGTGAAAGCGTAAGTTTTCAGAAGGTATTGATGATAGCAAACGATAACAACTTTAATTTTGGCGCCCCGGCTATAGAAGGTGCGGAAGTAACCGCCAAAGTACTACGCCACTTGAAAGGCGACAAAATCATCGTTTTCAAAAAGAAACGAAGAAAAGGCTATCGCGTTAAGCGCGGACACCGTCAATACCTGACCGAAATTCAAATCGAAAGCATCGTGGAAAGCGGCGTCAAACCCGAAAAAGCATCCGCCAAAAAAACAACCCGGAAAAAAGCGGAACAAAAAGAAGATAAGAAAGCTGCCAAAGCAAGCGCCAAACCCGCTCCTAAAAAAACCACGACCAAAAAAGCCTCCAAAGGCGACGATTTGAAAAAAATCGAGGGTATCGGGCCTAAAATCGCACAAATATTGAGCGAAAACGGTTATGATACTTTTGAAAAATTA
>JAMONI010000013.1 GCA_027065935.1 Flavobacteriales bacterium
TTATTCCTTATTACAATGCGCCCGACCATATCGGTAGGGTTGTGGCAAAATTACCTTCCTTTGTGGATTCGGTTATTATAGTGGACGATAAAAGTCCCGTCCCGGTCCCAGAACCGGAAGTAATGCGAGACCGTCTTGTTATTTTGCATCATCAAAAAAACCTAGGTGTAGGCGGTGCAACAATGACCGGATTCAAATACGCTTTGAAAACGGATTGCGACATCGTAGTTAAAATGGATGCCGACGATCAAATGGACGCTTCCTACCTTCCGGAACTTTTGGATGCCCTGATAGAAGGAAGCTTCGGCTATGCCAAAGGAAATCGGTTTTACGATCTGGACGCCTTGCGTGATATGCCGTTTTTCAGAAGAACGGGCAATTTAATCTTATCGTTTTTGGTAAAAGCCGCTACCGGATATTGGAATAATTTCGACCCCACAAACGGCTACTTTGCCATCAAGAAAAAAGTGCTCAGCAAATTGAACTTCAATCGTCTTTCGTCCCGATATTTTTTTGAAACATCCTTGCTGGCGGAACTGTATTATCACCATATACCGGTGGCGGATATTCCCATGCCGGCTATCTATAAAGATGAAAAATCTCACATGAAAGTATGGACTATGCCCTTTGTTTTCTTACCGCGTTTAATTAAATTGTTTTTTAAACGAATCTTGTTCGGTTATTTTTTATTCGATTTTAATATAGGTTCCGTTTATTTACTTTTCGGGTTGCCGCTATTCCTTTTCGGAATTATATACGGTGCTTACAAATGGTGGTATTATGCTTCTCATCATACGCCGGCACCCACCGGAACCATTATGATAGCGGTACTAAGCTTAATACTGGGATTTCAACTGTTATTGCAAGCCGTTCAATTTGATATACACAATGCACCCAAATCGAAAAGTGTATGAATAGGACCAAGTGGATCGGTATCGTGTTGTTTAATTTAATTATTTCCGGCGGATTTTTTCTTTCTCAAAAAAATGCAGGTTACACGGCCTTATCTACCGATCTTCATAACATCATTCCCGTATGCTTGAAGAAAGACCATCCGGAACTTTTTCAAGACGATTTATACCTAAATGAATTGACAAACGTTCAATATTACACGCCGTTTTTTGTAGAAACATTGCGCTTGATAAAACATACCGCGAAAACGGATTATTTAACGGCGCTTAAATTTTTGCTGCTTATCACTCATTTTATCTTCGGAATCGGTTGGTTTTTATTATTTTATAAACTCTATAAGGATTTTTGGATTGCCTTATTTCTTTCGGTTTTAATTCGAGGAATTATATGGTTACCGGGAATGGAAATATGGGGAATTTCAGAATTATGGACAATGATGCCCCGAACGCTTTACGGAGCGCTACTCCCCTACCCTTTTGTGCTTTTCGATTCGGCGCATAAAAAACGTATGTATGTAGCGGCATTTCTGACAGGTTTTATTTTTAACTTTCATCCCATAACCGGCTTAGGCGGAATTCTGATATACATTAGCATAGGCTTTTGGTTATCTATCTGGAAAAAAATCCGTTGGCAAGATTTAATATTCCAAACTCTATTTATTTTGCTGGGAATGACACCTTTTATCCATAATTACTTCAGCCATACACCGGTTTATGTAGATAACGCCGTTTTCAATGAAGCGCTTTTTACACGCATCCCCGGCTATTTTTCCGACCCTGTGGCATTTTTCAAGCGCTGGTTTCGTCTGAGTCTGCTATTTTTCTTTGTTCCTATCTTCATCTTGGGCATTATAAGTGTAAGAGATAAACGGTATAAAAAATATTTTTGGGTATTGACTTCCGTGACCCTGGCACTTTTAATTTTACCTAATCTATCGGTATATGTGGAGCGATTTATTAACAATACGTTCAGGACCGATTTGCGTATGTCTTTTCAACTCCTTCGTATTCAGAAATTAGCCATACTTCCCGGCTATTTCACCTGGGGCTATATTCTTTTATATGTGAAAGAAAATTGGAAAAAGGGTTCGTTCGTTATAAAACTAAGTTTTTTTGTTTTTCTTTTTTTGGTTTCCATCTCAAAAAATAAAATATGGAATGGTATTCCTTTCATGGGAGATGATATTTTCAGAACGATTCTTCCCGAAAACTTACCTTTCGGTACTTACACGAAAAAAACTCCGAACCAATTTGAAGAAATGTTGCAATACATTGAAAATAATACGCCCGAAAACGCCCTGTTTGTAGGCCCCGCCATTATCCGGTCGTCCACCCGGCGTTCGGTTTGGTGGGACGGCAAAGGAGCTTCCATGCTCATTGAAGGAAATCCCGAAAGGTTTGTTTGGTGGTACAAAGTGAAAATCGCTTTGGATACTATGGATAACAAAAAAAAGTGGGAGTTTTTTAAAAAAAACGGAGTGGACTACTGGCTAACAAAAGATTCATTACCCTACGACGTTTTATACCGGAAAAACGAGTGGAAACTTTATCAATTAAAATGATGAAAACCGTATCTTTGTCTTATGATGTGCAACACACAACCGAAAACTTCGTTGATGAATACGGCGGAAGCCATTTAAACTTCTCAAATAACTTGTATGGCCGGATTGAAGGAAAACATATATAAACAGGCGCCTTTATGGATGCAAAATCTTATGATTTCGGCCTACGGAATATATTGGAAACGACACCGCTACGGCAAACATTTTTTTAAATCCCTTCCGGAATTTATCGAACGGGAAAAATACAATCCCGCGCAATGGGAAGAGTGGCAAACCGAACGATTGCGTAAACTTTTGATACATGCATTCGATACCGTGCCTTTTTACCACGAAAAATATTCCACGGCAGGACTGACGCGTAAAGATTTAAAAAATCTCACTTTAGAAGATTTACCGCGTCTTCCTTTTTTAGAAAAAGACGAATTGCGCAAATTCGGCACCACCGGGCTTTTATCATCCAAGCGGGAAAAAGGCACTTTCCTGTCCAGTAGCGGCAGCACGGGAACGCCGGTGCGGATTTATTTTACCAAACGTTTTCATCAAACGTGGAACGCCGCTTACGAAGCTCGCGTACGACGTTGGGCAAGCGTTAATTATAAAATGTCACGTGCAATGATCGGCGGGCGGCGTATTATCCCCGATGCGCATGCCAAACCGCCGTACTACCGTTATAATTATGTGGAAAAACAAGTATATTTTTCGGCATACCATTTGTCGCCCGGTACGGTAGACAATTATGTGGAAGGGCTTTGGAAACACCGTCCCGAATATTTGGTGGGTTATGCCATGTCCATTTACCTTTGGGCGGGATATATTTCTGATAAAAGTTTGAAAACGCCGCCCCTTAAAGCCGTGTTGACTTCCAGCGAAAAACTTACACCGCCCATGCGCCGGACCATCGAAGAAGCTTTCGGAACAAAGGTCTATGATGCCTACAGCGGTGTGGAAGCATGCGGCTTGATTTCCGAAAACCGCTATGGCGAATTGCTTTTCAGTCCCGATACGGGCATTTTGGAAGTTTTGGACGAAAACGGCCGGCAAGTAAGCCCCGGCGAAACGGGTGAAGTGGTTTTAACGGGCTTGTTAAATTTCGACCAACCGCTCATTCGCTACCGCATCGGCGATCGCGTTACTTTAGCGGCCGATCAAGCGAGTAAAGCGGGTGTCCACATGCCCGTCATTGAGGAAATCGAAGGACGAATAGAAGACGTGGTCACGGGCCCTGACGGACGCCAAATGGTGCGTTTTCATGCCTTGACCTATGACTTACCGGGCATCAAAGCCTTGCAATTGGTGCAACATGCCTTGGATAATTTTGAATTACGCATCCTCAAAGATGATGATTATCCGCCCGAAAATGAACAAATTATAAAAAAACGCTTATTCAGCCAGTTAGGTCCCGTTAAAGTGCGGTTCATCTATCCCGACGAATTGGAACAAACGGCCAACGGAAAAATCAAAGCGGTGATTTCAAAGCTCAAAAAATGAATATGAAACAACAAAAAACCAAAAAACATATTTGGATTATCAATCAATATGCGGGCAAATACGATTCCGGTGCGGCCGAAAGGTCGTATTTCTTTGCCAAATATTTCGCCGAAAAAGGCTATCATACCACCATTTTCAGCGGGTCATATAACCATCTGTTTATCAAACAACCGGAAATAAAAGGCACTTTTACCAAAGAAGAAGTGGAACCGGGTATTGACTTCGTATGGGTCAAAATTCCGCCTTACAAGGGCAAAAGCACCGTTCAGCGTTTTTACACGCAATTGTTATTTGCTTTTCGAACGGCTTTTATACCTCTGAAAAACAAAACCTTACCCGATTATATCATTTCCTCGTCACCTTCGCTTTTTACCTCTTTTTCCGGATGGTGGATCAAGCGGCGCGCCAAAGCCAAAAAATTTATTTTTGAAATTCGCGACCTGTGGCCACTGTCGGCCGTTCATTTGTTGCATTTGTCCGAATACCATCCGGTGGTGCTGTTCATGGATATTTTTGAATGGATCGGATATAAAAAATCGGACGAAATCGTTACGTTGTTACC
>JAMONI010000014.1 GCA_027065935.1 Flavobacteriales bacterium
GGCCAATCCGTTAATAAATCATATCCAAACCCTTATAAAAACAAAAGGTATTTTTGATTTTGCGCCTTATGTCCCCAAAGTGGCTTTACAAACCGACGAAACGGTTGAAACCATACGACTTTCGGGTCTGACGGACGAAGCTTTGTTAAAAATTTCGCAAGAGCGAATTTTGGCGCTCAATCTTCAAGAAATGCAAGCCATCCGCGCATACTACGAGCGTGAAGATGTACGAAAAGAACGCTTACAAAAAGGCCTGCCCGACCAACCCACCGATGTGGAATTGGAAGTGTTTGCCCAAACTTGGTCGGAACATTGCAAGCATAAGGAATTCAACGCATTAATCGAATACGAAAACCGGGAAACGGGCGAAAAAAAGACTATCGATTCCTTGTTCAAAACCTATATCAAAGCCTCCACCGATGTCGTCAAAGAACATTTGGAAAAAAACGGCAATCATTGGCTTGTCAAAGTTTTTTCGGATAATGCCGGAACGGTGCGTGCTACCAAAGATAAGCTCTTCGTTTGGAAAGTGGAAACGCATAATTCTCCTTCGGCCTTAGACCCCTACGGCGGAGCCATGACCGGAATACTGGGCGTAAACCGCGATATCATGGGAACGGGAATCGGAGGAGCGGAACTTTTGTTCAATACCAATGTATTGTGTTTCGCTTCGCCCGATTACGATAAAAAACTGCTCAAGGGCCAATTGCATCCGCGAAGAATCATGGAAGGTGTGGTGGCCGGCATTGAAGACGGAGGCAACAAATCCGGCGTGCCCACCGTAAACGGATCGGTAGTGTTCGACGACCGGTTTGCAGGCAAACCTTTGGTTTTTTGCGGCACGGGCGGACTAATGCCCGACCGGATCGAAGGACGCAATACGTGGGAAAAAACCATCGACCCCGGCGACCGTATTCTCATGGCCGGAGGACGCGTGGGTAAAGACGGCATACACGGCGCCACCTTTTCTTCAACCGGAATCAACGACCAATCTCCCATGTCGGCCGTGCAAATAGGAAGTCCGTTTACGCAAAAAAAATTATACGACTTCATGCTTGTCGCCTCACGCAGAGGATTAATCAAATCAAGCACGGACAACGGCGCCGGCGGCTTGTCGTCATCGGTGGGCGAACTGGCCGAAATTCCGGGCGGTGCCGTGGTGTTTTTGGAAAAAGTGCCTTTGAAATACTCCGGGCTGAAACCTTGGGAAATCTTCGTGTCGGAATCGCAAGAACGCATGACCTTAGTGGTGGAACCCGGTAAAACGGAAGCCGTACTGCAATTGGCCGCCGAAATGGAAGTGGAAGTAACGGATATCGGATATTTTACAAACACCGGATACTTGGAAGTGCGCTATAAAGATAAGACGGTCAACTATTTGGATTTGGACTTTCTGCACAACGGCGTGCCGCAAAAAAGAATGATTGCCCGGTGGGAAAAACCCGATTTGAAAGAACCCGACGAAATAATAATCGACGATTATAATAGCGTTTTGCTTCGCTTAATGGGGGCCTTGAACATTCGTTCGCGCGAACATATCATACGCCGCTACGACCATGAAGTCAAAGGAAAAAGCATTATCAAACCTTTGATGGGGATGCGGGGAATAGGCCCGCAAGATGCCGCCGTAATGCGCATCGACCACGACTCTTATGAAGGCATCGCCATATCCAACGGCGTATGTCCCAAATACGGCGATATCGACGCCTATCAAATGTCGGCGGGCGCCTTTGACGAAGCGGTCCGGCAAATTATTGCCGTAGGCGGCGAACTGCCCAACACAAGAACAAACGATGATATCTTTTGGTCGGTTAACGATAATTTCAGCGTTCCCGATTCGGAATATCATCCCGAAAATAATCCCGACGGCAAAATAAAATTGGCCAAGCTCGTGCAAATGAACGAAGCCCTCTACGACATGGCAACGTTCTTCGATATACCGATGACTTCGGGCAAAGACAGTATGAAAAACGATTTTAAAAGTGAAGGCGTAAAAATTTCCGTGCCGCCCACCATCGTTTATTCTATGGCGGCCAAAATCAAAGACGTCCGAAAAACCCTTACGTCCGATTTTAAAAACACCGGCGATTTGATTTATCAGGTGGGAAAAACTTACAACGAACTGGGCGCGTCGGAATTGTATAAACTTTTCGGAGAATTGGGCGCTAATGTACCCGAAGTCCGCAAGGAAGAAGCCAAAGATACGTACTTGAAAATGATGAAAGCCCACCGGAACGGAATTATAGCTTCGGCACACGATATATCGGACGGCGGAATGGCGATTGCCCTGGCGGAATGTTTGCTCGGAACGGATTTCGGTGCGGAAATCTCCCTGGATTTGATAGACGACGAATTGTCCGTGCAAGCCAAACTCTTTTCCGAAAGTCACTCGAGATTTATCGTGAGCATCAAACCCGTCCATAAACAAGCCTTCGAGCAAATTATGGGAGAGAAAGCCGTTTTGTTAGGAAAGGTTACCGGCGATAAACGGTTGAAAATTTCAACGGGCCGAAACCGTATCGTCGATTGTAAAGTGGAAGAACTGGAAACGCATTGGCGTAAAAAATTGTAAAGCATAAAGCAATGAAAGTAAAAAGCTTGATATTAACGGGTTTCGGTATCAACTGTGAAGTGGAAATGGGGGCCGCCTATAAAAATGCCGGCGCCGAAACAACCGTCGTTCATTTTAACGAACTCATCAACGGAAAATATAACCTGCAGGATTTTGATATTTTAAATTTCCCCGGCGGGTTTTCTTTCGGTGACGATATCGCTTCGGGAAAAGTGATGGCCAATAAAATCAAGTTCAAAAAAAACTCCGACGGCAAAACCTTCTTGGAAGAAATCGAAACCTTCCTTGCCGACGGCAAATACATTCTGGGCGTATGTAACGGCTTTCAAATGCTGACGCAATTGGGCTTGCTACCCGGCCTTTCGGATGATTACGAACCTCAAGCCGTATTAATGCCCAACGACTCGCAACAATTCGAAGACCGTTGGGTGTACTGCAAAATAAATTCGGATAATTCATCTCCGTTCCTGAAAGGAATGGACGTCTTACCGCTTCCCGTACGGCACGGCGAAGGAAAATTGGTTTTCAAAAATGACTCGATTCTGCAAAAAGTAATCGAAAACAATCAAATAGCCATGCAATATTGCGACAGTGAAGGAAACATAACGGATGCATATCCGCTCAATCCCAACGGTTCGGTAATGAGTATCGCCGCAATAACCGACCCTTCGGGACAAGTATTGGGCATGATGCCGCACCCCGAGGCATTTTTGAGTTTCTATAACCATCCGGCATGGAACTCGATGAAATATCACGGAAAGCAATTGCGAAGAGAACAAACCGGGCAAGTGATTTTCGACAATATCGTGAACGAGCTGAAAGAACGAAGAATAAAAAAATTACCGGATTCGTAAATTTTGTATAGAAAATGAAAAACCGCAAAAAAGCGCATCGGGTATCCGAAACAATACACTAAAACCCAATTACACTTAAATAAGGTCTATGAAAGCATTAATAAGCGTATCGGACAAAACGGGAATCGTTACTCTGGCCGAACAGCTCCGCCAATACGGCTATGAAATCATTTCTACCGGAGGCACCAAAAAAGTCTTGAAACAAAACGGCATTGAAGTGACCGACATCCGGCAGGTTACGAAAAATCCCGAAGCCTTCGGCGGAAGAATGAAAACCATATCGTTCCGGGTGGAAAGCGCCTTGTTGTTCGACCGGGAAAAAGACCGAGAAGAAGCCCGACGGCTCGGTATCGAACCTATCGATTTGGTGGTGTGTAACTTATATCCGTTTGAAAAAGTCTTGAAGCAAGGTGCGGATTTTGAAACTTTAATCGAAAATATCGATATAGGAGGTCCCACAATGATTCGTGCGGCGGCGAAAAACTTCAAGTACGTAACGATTGTCACAACCCCATCGGATTATGAGGCTTTACTTGAAGAATTAAAGCAAAACAACGGTAAAACATCTTACGGATTTCGCAAAAAAATGATGGCCAAAGCCTTTAACCATACCGCCGACTACGATGCTTTGATAGCGCAAACTATGGACCGGCATACGGGAAAATTGTCCGTCCGGTTGTCTTTTACCGAAGGAAAAAACCTGCGTTACGGCGAAAACGCCCACCAAAAAGCCGTGTTCTACCGGCTGGCGCACAAAAACGGAACGCTCCACGATATGAAAACTCTGCACGGCAAGCCCTTGTCTTACAACAACATTTTGGACATTTCCGCCGCCGTAGCATCCGTCAAAGAATTAAAAAACAATGCCGTAGCCATCGTAAAACATTCCAACCCGTGCGGACTGGCACAAGCAAACAATCAACGAACGGCGTTGGAAAAAGCATGGCAAGGCGATCCGGTTTCGGCGTTCGGTTCCATTATCGCTTTCAACACACCGTTGAAGCTCCATACCGTGCAGTTTTTCAACTTAACTCATCACGACCGGAGCCAACGAAAATTTATTGAAGTGATTATCGCACCAAAGATAGAAAAA
>JAMONI010000015.1 GCA_027065935.1 Flavobacteriales bacterium
GAATAAATGTTAAAACGAAGTTTCGGAAAAACGCTAAAAATTCGTGTCCATTTGTGAAATTTGTGGCAAAAAAAACAAACCACGTTTACCCTGTGGGAATTACACGAATTACACTAATTACACAAATTACACGTACACCCAGTGGGTTTACCCTGTGCTGTGGGGTTTTTAACGTAAGCGAAGCAGTGAAAATCTTATTATTTGTTTTTCGGGTAGATGAACCTCGTTGCTACATAATTTCGTAACTTGCCTTAAAAATTACTCTTGTATGCACCCCGACTTTACGGATTTTATTTCGGATGAAGACGAAAAACGCATCTTGAAAGCCATTGCAAGGGCCGAAAACAACACTTCGGGAGAGATTCGTGTCCATTTACATCGAAACGGAAAAGGCGATGTATTTAAAAATGCCGTAAAAACCTTTGAAAAGTTAGGTATGACACGCACCGCATTGCGTAACGGAGTATTGATTTATATCGATGTGGACAAACGGCAATTCGCCGTAATCGGAGACCAAGGGATTCACGCCAAGGTGGATAAGGAGTTTTGGAAGCGCATAACGGATGTCTTACACCGGGATTTTTCCCAAAACAAATTTACCGATGGTATTGTGGCTGCCGTCTTGGAAATAGGAAAGCAACTGAAACGTCATTTTCCGTACCGAAAAGACGACATAAACGAATTACCCGATGAAATTTCTTACCAATAAACTTTTACTTACCGGGCTACTCCTTTTCCGGGTTTGGATTGCATCTTCGCAATGGCACTTGGAATGGGAAGATGACGGACTGCCCGCCGTACCTTCCTTTCAAACCTCCGTCTATGATTTTGCAAACATCATCCCCGATGATAAAGAGGATTTTTTAGAAAAAAAATTGATACGTTATAGCGACAGCTCTTCCACACAAATCGTTGTTGCCACCGTTCCCGGACTCAAAAGGCAAAATATCAATCTCTTGGCAACGGAATGGGCACATAAGTGGGGCATCGGACAAGAAGGAAAAGACAACGGCATATTTATCTTAGTTGCTCCTAATGAAAGAAAAGTAGCCATAAGTACCGGATACGGCGTGGAACACCAATTGACCGACGCCGTGTCGAGAAGAATTATCCAAAACCATATGATTCCGCACTTCAAAAAGGGAGATTATTTTACGGGATTACATGTTGCAACGGATGCAATCTTTAAAGTGCTACAAGGCGAGTTTAAGGCCGAAAACAAAAAGAAAGGTTTCACATTTCGCGATATCCTCATCCTTATATTAACGGTGCTAATCATATTTTTGGTTTTATATTACATATCCAAAGGGAACGGCGGACGAGGTTATACCATCGACAGTCCCGGAGGACCGGTTATCCGGAGAGGAGGTACGGGAAGTTTTGGCGGCGGTTTCGGGGGAGGTTTTGGCGGCGGATTCGGAGGCGGCGGATTTACCGGAGGGTTCGGCGGAGGCGGATTCGGGGGCGGCGGGGCCTCGGGTAGTTGGTAAATATGCTTTTTTCATATCCGGTAAAACGAAAATTTCAAAACCTTACATCCGTCGGCATTTCTTACTTCCGGCGAAAAAACGTAAATTTGTCGAAAGATAGAAACATACGCTTTAAATTATGGCAGGACACAGCAAATGGGCAAACATTAAGCATAGAAAAGGCGCACAGGATGCCAAACGTGCCAAGATTTTTACCAAAGTCTTGCGCGAAATCAACATTGCCGTCCGGCAAGGCGGCCCCGACCCGGAGTCCAATCCCGCTCTCCGGAGAGCCATCGCCAACGCCAAGGGCGTTAATATGCCTAAGGATAACATCTTGCGGGCCATCAAAAAAGCTTCGGGCAAAGACGCCGAAAACTTTCAGGAAGTCACTTTCGAAGGCTACGGACCGCACGGCATTGCCTTTATCATCGAAACGGCAACCGACAACACCAACCGGACCGTAGGCATCGTGCGTTCCATTTTCAGCAAAAACGGAGGAGAACTGGGCAAAACCGGTTCGCTTCAGTATATCTTCGACCGTAAAGGCGTTTTTGTAATAGAAAAAGAAAAAGTCAAGCAACACGACCCCGAAGAATTGGAAATGGAACTCATCGACGGAGGCGCAGAAGACATCGAATCCGACGAAGAATTTATCACCGTCTATACCGATTACAAAGATTTCGGAATGATGTCGTCCAAATTGGAAGAACTCGGTATCGACGTAAAAAACGCCGGATTGCAATACATTCCCAAAACCACTAAGGAACTCCCGTTGGAACAGGCCAAAAAAATTTTAGCGCTAGCCGAAAAATTCGAAGACGAAGACGACGTCCAAAACGTCTATCACAACCTGGAACTCACCGACGAACTCATGGCAAATTTAGACGAATGAAAATTTACCCCGTCATACACGAATATTTCAAATTGGACGGAGGCGCCATGTTTGGCGTCGTACCCAAAGTGATTTGGCAACGCACCAACCCCGCCGACGAAGATAATTTAATACAAATGGCCGCCCGGAGTTTGTTAATCGAAAAAGACGACAAACTCATCCTTATCGACACGGGCATGGGCAACAAACAATCCGATAAATTTTTCGGCTATTACAAACCCCGGCGCATTAACGAACTGGATAAGATTTTGAACGACTTAGGCTACACCAAAACAGATATCACCGATGTGGTGATGACGCATTTGCATTTTGACCATTGCGGCGGTTCGGTGATAAGGGACGCCGAAGGCAATCTCGTTCCCGCCTTCCCCAACGCCCGGTATTGGACCAACGAACCGCATTGGAAATGGGCGCTGAATCCCAACCGAAGAGAAAAAGCTTCGTTTTTAAAAGAAAATTTCGTTCCGCTTCATCAAGCGAACGTACTACATTTCATACCCGTCCCCGATACCGGAAACCGGACGTCATTTCCCGAACTGGGAATGGAATTTCTATTTGTAAACGGCCATACCGAAAAGCAAATGATTCCCATTATCCGTCATCAAGGAAAAACATTGGTTTATATGGCCGATTTATTGCCCACCACCGGACACATCCCCTTGCCTTACGTAATGGCTTATGACGTCAGACCGCTCATTACATTGGACGAAAAGGAAGCATTCTTAAACGAAGCGGCCGACCAAGGCTATTATTTGTTCCTCGAACACGACCCCCAAACCGAAGTTTGCACCGTCAAACATACCGAAAAAGGAGTCCGGTTGGACAAAACCTTTCGATTAAATGAAATCTTTAAACCCGAATAAATCACAAACCTATGAAACAAATAGCAAAACCATTAGCACTGTTTTTAATCTTACTCACCTTTTCCGCTTGCGGAACATTTAAGAAAACACAGGAGCAAATTCAAACTCCCGAACAAGCAGAAGAAAAATCGCTCGAAGACGAAGTAATCACCCGGTTGAGTTCGCTTTACACAAAAAAAGAATTACGCGGTTATCAACACAAAGATCCTTTGAACGACAAGCTCACCGGAATGAGTGTGGATAAAGCTTACGCGAAAATTTTATCTCAACTGCCCGAAGGAAAAACCGTTATCGTTGCCGTATTGGATTCCGGACTGGATATCGACCACGAAGACCTGAAAGACGTTATATGGACCAATGAAGACGAAATACCCGGCAACGGCATCGACGACGATAATAACGGATATGTGGACGACATACACGGCTGGAACTTTTTAGGCGGACGCGACGGAAAAAATGCATACGAAGAACAACTGGAACTCACCCGGATAGTTAAGAAATACCGAGAGCAATGGCAAGATAAAACCGAAGCCGATATTCCGGAAGAACAACTTGAAACCTTCAAACTTTACAAACGTGCCGAAAAAGAATTGGCCGAAAAAATCAAAGAAGCCAAGGCGATGCAACGTCAGGTGATATTTTACCAAAATACGGTAAAACAAGTGGAAAAAACCTTGAAAGACTATTTGGAAACCGACGAACTGACCGAAGACAAAGTGAAAGCCATCGACACGGAAGACGCAAAAGTTCTGGACGCCAAAGAAAAATACTTGGCCGGTTTGCATTCCGGCAACAAACGCTTAAAACGATTCAAAAATTACGTGGATGCCCAGCTGAATCACTATTACAACGTGGACTTTGACGGACGCGCCGTTGTCGGCGATAATCCCGACGATTGGAACGACCGCAATTACGGTAACCCTAACGTAAAACCCGTCAAAGAAGACGAAGCACACGCCACCCACGTGGCCGGGATTATCGCAGCCGTGCGCAATAACGGTACCGGAATGAACGGCGTAGCCGACAAGGTATTGATTATGCCCATCCGCGCCGTACCCGACGGCGACGAATACGACAAAGATATTGCGCTCGGCATCCGCTATGCGGTGGACAACGGCGCTAAAATCATCAACTGCAGTTTCGGCAAATATTACTCACCCCACAAAGAATGGGTTTGGGACGCCATCAAATACGCCGCCGAACACGATGTGCTGATTGTTAATGCCGCCGGCAATGATGCCAAAGATATGGATCAATTCGGCGCATTTATCTCCTACCCCAACGACGGC
>JAMONI010000016.1 GCA_027065935.1 Flavobacteriales bacterium
CGTTGTTTTCCAACGCACGCAAGACGGCAAGATGCGCGGCGGATCACAGGCCCAATTCGACGGCGACATTATCCTGAAAATCGACAAACGCCCGGATTTCCGGGAAAACGAAGTGTATTACGACAAAAACCGGTATATGATTGATAATTACCGGTGGAATATTTATGAAAAAAAATTAATGAGAAATGAAGCCGAAATTTAAAATATTTCTTATGGATGAAGCCAAAGAATTTTTATCCGGTTTGGATAAGAAGACAAAAGATAAAGTTTTTCATAATATTCGTAAGACGCAATATACGTTAGATAAAAATTTATTGAAAAAAATCAATAAATTTGTATGGGAATTTAGGACAAAATACAATCGTAAAGAAATTAGGTTGTTAGGGTTTTCCGCAAAGGACCAACATGGAAATAAATTGATGATAATCACACATGGGTTTATAAAGAAAACATGGAAAGTCCCTAAAAAGGAAATTGATAAAACGGAAGCCATACGAAAAAAACTTTTAAACGATGAAAAAAATTAATTTGACATATTTTGAAGACTTATTGGATGAGGAATACGGAAAACCCGGCACCCCGGAAAGGGATGCCTTTGAACAAAGGGTAGTAAATGACATTATAGCGGATGAAATAAAAAAACGGAGGGAAGCCCTTGGATTATCACAAAAAGAATTATCAGAGAAAACCGGTTTATCACAATACATTATTTCTAAAGTTGAAAAAAATATTGATAATGTTTCATTCAAATATATCACTAAAATTACCCATACATTGGGTTTGAGATTTCAATTAAAAATGAAATAAAAATTTTTATATTTGTCCTAACAAAACAAAAATCACCATGAAAAAAATTATTTTTTTTACTTTCCGTAGTATTTACCCTTAATGCCTTCGGGCAATATGAACGTCAAAACATCATTAAAACGGACCTTTTTAAGGGACATGCAACAAATACATTATTTATTAATTAAACTTCAAGACGACTTTAAAAATATCCGCAAGAAACACGGTCTTACCCAAAAACAAATGGCCGACAAATTAAATGTATCGGTCCGAACCATCCATAATTTGGAAAACCGGTTGGAAAAATTTAGCATTGACCGGATTTTGGATATTGCGAATGAAATGGATAAGCAGGATTTAATAAAAAATGTTTAGAATAAACGTCCAAATTGATCCTTGTGCGGAGTATGAATATTAATAATTTCAAACTGTAAATCTATTCCATTATTTAGCAACCTTCGTGTTTTCTCAATAGTGCGAGTATCCGAAGTAATAAAATATTTAACTAAAGGATCAATATCGGCTTGTGCAAAAAGTTTGGCGTCATTTGGTATAATTGCTCTTGGAGTGACGGTTAAGTCTATATTTCTTAATCTTTCAAACATTATTCCGGCAAAAATGCCCGTCTTGATGGCGTGATTATAATTAAAAGGAATGATTTGTAATTGCTTTAAAGGTAAATCCGATATTTCTCCCCTTACACAATATTCAGCAATGGAAATAGTGGAAAATTTTAATTTTATTTTTTCCTCCAAAAAGTATTTGTAATAACCTTTAGCGTTTTCATGTAATGGTTCATCCGGAGAAAATAACCGGATAAAAAAACTTGTATCCAACAAAACGGCAAAATGATTATTCATAATTTCCACGTATTTCGTTTAACCATTTATCTGCATCAATGCCTTTCCAATGCTTTGAAGCTTTTTTGATTAGTTTGTTTAAATAATTTTCATCATAATGGGGTTGATATTCAAATAAATCTATAAGTTCCAAACTTTTTGTGTCAATTTCCCCTGTTTCAACATTCTGCTTTCCTATAGCTCTGACGCCAAAAGGTTTATAAAGTAAATTTTCTTTTTGTTTAGCTAAATAAGATTTTCCGGTTTTAATGATTAAGGTGCCGAATTCTTCCGTGTCCAAGTGAATGTTCGGTTTATTTTTTCCACCAGCGTTAGTTAGTATTCCGTAAAAGTAAAACTCTGTATCCACCCAATAATTTAAATCTCTTATAAAGACGGTTTCAGGGGTAATTTTCAAAATTTGGTCTTTTGAAATAGAGGTTTTGAAAGATACTTCGAAATTCTTGTCTTTTGAAAACTTTTGGATGTCTTCTATGGCTCTTGCGGTTTTTATGTTCAAAAAATTAATGTTTTGCGTTTTGCCCACTTCAGTCAAAATGGCTGTGGCAGCTATAATGGCCTGCATTCCCGTTTTGAAAACATGTTTAACGGATCCTTCTTCTATATTATAGGTGATAATAGGCCTTTCTTTTTCCTTGCCCGGATAAAGTATATTTTCCATGTCCTCAATGAGACGTAAAATATAGCGAACATCAAAATTATCGGGACTTATCTCTTGATTGCCCCATTTTCCTTTAATGATAACTTCTATTTTTCCTACTTTTTCCATATCTTAATTACAAAATTATAAAATAATAAATTAATTTGACCGACGCAATAAACAAACCTATTTTTCTACATACCGGTTAGAGCCGACCTTCCACTAGAATAAGGATAATAACCGGCTCAAGCATCCCAAACCCCGGTAAACTCTTTATTTTAAAAAAATCGAAAAGTCTCATCTAAACCTTTGGAATAAAATCGTTTTTTTAACAATCGAACCGGCTCGAACAATTTATTTATTAGTTTTGTGACTATGAACAAGGGCCTATACATTTTCGGTGTCAAGTTAAGTGCTTTTTTGCTCGCCGTCAGCTTGTCTGCAGCCGTTTATTTAACCTGCCGCGACGGTTTTAAGCCCGGACTCTGGATCCTGAGCGCCGGGTTATTTTTTGCCCTGATGTATTTTATGAACCTAAAAAACAAATAGTTATATGAAACACAGAATTTTAATTTTCGAAGCCGAAGGCGGTTCCGACAAGTGGTTCGACGGCCACCGCAAAGACACCCTTCCCATTGCCAATGCACTGAAAATTCGGGGGTGGGACGTGGATATTTTCAAGTTTCGAGACGAATGGGCCGACGATATCTTCGAATACGCCAAAAACCGTTACGACGCTTACATTACCCGAGTAAATCCCGGCACCATCCCCTCGGGCGAAAAAGTATTTTTTGAAACCTTACGACGCCTTTCCGATGCCGGATTGGAAGGTTTTTCTCATCCCGACGTAATGCAAAACTTAGGTGCTAAAGACGCATTGGTCAAACTGGTTGGTACCGGACTGGTCCCCGAAGATACCTATGCCTACTATACCGTGAAAGAATTCAAAAAAACCTTCCCCAAAAGCATTTCCTACGGCGAACGCGTCCTGAAACAAAACCGCGGCTCCACCGGGCAAGGCATTTGGCGCGTTCAGGTTATCGACCAGCGTGCCTACCAACCCGGCGACGCCCTGCCCTTGGACACAAAACTGAAATTGACCGAAGCCGTTGACAATCACGTGGAATACAAAACCTTAGGCGAATTTATGGATTTTGCCGAACAATATATCGTAGGCGACAACGGAATGCTGGTGGATATGCGCTTTATGCCCAGAATCAAAGAAGGTGAAATCCGAATTCTCTTGGTCGGTGAAACGCCTATATTCGTCGTGCATAAAAAACCCGCCGATACCGAAGACGCCTTTTCCGCCACTTTATTTTCCGGCGCCAAATACACGTACGACAACCCGGAAGATTGGAAAGAACTGGTGGACTGGTTCTTGGCCAAACTGCCCGAAGTGATGGAACGCTTGGGTGGATATGAAGCTCCCCTGATATGGACCGCCGACTTCATGCTCGATTACGACGAAAACGGAAACGACAAATACGTATTGGGCGAAATCAACAATTCTTGCGTAGGCTTTACGTCGCATTTGGACCGCGGCATCCAAGACAAAGTGGCACTGCGCGTGATTGAAGTGCTCAACAAAAAGAAAAACCGGTGAAATGAAACTTCCCTGTCCTGATAAAAACGCCCCTCTTCCGGGGCGTTTCTTTGTTCATATATAACAATTGATCAATATCGTTCCAACGCAAACGAACCGATGGCCGAAGTGATTTCTATGATAATTTTCCGGTCGGAGCGGTCGTAGTTTTTCGAGCGGTAAAGTCCTTTCCTTACCTTGTCAAGCCCCGAAATTTTATTCACGCCCAGCACGTGCCTTGTTTTGAGCTCAACTCCGGCGTCTTCGGGAACTTTCACGTGAATGTCCGAAGCGCCCGCGTTGATAAGCACCGTTTGACGGGACAGCCGATCTCCCAAAGTCAAATCGATTTGCGAAGCGCCCGAATCGATTTTTAACTTTTTTACCTTAAAGTTTCTCAAGTCCATCTCCACGTCCGAAGCGCCCGCCGAAATATCAAACGACCATACAATCCCGGGATGCAACTTCATCTCCATAGAAGAAGTACTATTGATTTTCCGGTCACCTCTATTGTCTATAGGATTGATCTTCAAATGGGCTTTATGTCCCGTTACATTAAATTTTTGCTCCAACTCAAACGGAATATCTTCCGCTACAAACTCGTATAATTTTTCCGTTGTCTCTTCCACGT
>JAMONI010000017.1 GCA_027065935.1 Flavobacteriales bacterium
ATCCCTTGATTTTTATCCCCATCGGAGCGCGCATTCCCGTTTGCAACATGACCAAGCGGGTTTCGATAGGTTGAAGCTTGGGCGCCGATGTAAGTCCCGGAAGCCGGCTTACGCTTGCAATTTCATCCCAAATATCGTCGGGCGACTTGACGGAATGACGCCATAAGCGAAAAACTTTGCCGTTGGGGTCGGGTATTAATAAATCTTGGATATTTTTATGCTCGTAATGCACCAGCAGGCTGTCGCCGTAGCGTTCTTTTAAGCGGTTGATTTCTTCTTCGGAAAAACTTCCGTCCGCTATCTTTTTGCCGTTAACGCTAATAAACAAACCGTCGCTACCGGTACGGAAAGTCAAAGAACGGCCTTTGCGATCTGTGAGAAATTCGGGATAATAATTGATGATATTTTCAAACATGGACAATGGAGCGGGGTCCAATGCACTTTCCACTCTTCCGGCTTTTCCGACCACCGAACGGACCTCGGGAATACGTGCTACGGCCAAATCCAACAATCGAAGCATTTTTTTGTTTTCCGATATCCCGGCGTGAGGCATCGTGGTGGGCATCAGCAAAAAAGCGCCTTCGTCGAGTTTGGGCATGAACTCTTTCCCCAACGAACGCATGGCCAATATACCCGATATGAAAATAAGAACGGGAATAACCGAAAAACTTTTTTTGTGCGTTAAAGCCCAAGCCAAAATGAAGGGGTAATATTTTTTGAAAACGTGAAACATGCCCAACAAACCCAAGACTAAAATGGCGATGAAAATCCAGTTGAGACCGAAAAATTTATCCTTGCCCAAAGGATGCCATTGCTCGGAAAGAAACCATAACACGGCCAAGACAGCCCAAACCGGATAAAGGATTTTTTGATATTCGGAAAATTTTTTTCCTCCGCTTAGGTAATACAAATCCGTGAGGCCGGCCGCGATGAGTATCCATCCGGGTTTCACGTTTTGCGTAACGGCATAGATACCCGTTGCAATCAAAACCAACCGGAACAAGAAAGACAATTTTTTTCCGGTTCGATATCGCCTGAATACTACAGCCGCAACGGGCGGAATAATCAACAAAGTGACCAGCATGGCTGCAGCTAACGCAAAAGTTTTGGTAAAAGCTAACGGACGAAATAATTTGCCTTCGGCGCCGGTAAGCGTAAAAACGGGCAAAAAACTCACTATGGTGGTGGCTACGGCCGTCATAACGGCACCCGAAACTTCTTTGGTAGCCTCAAACACAACGGTATTCACCGGGAGGTTGCCGGTATTACGGTTCAAATGCCGGATAATGTTTTCGGTAAGGATAACGCCCACGTCCACCATCGTGCCGATGACTATGGCGATTCCGGTAAGTGCCACGATATTGGCATCCACGCCGAAATATCGCATGGCGATGAAAACCGATAGCACGGCCACGGGTAGAAGCCCCGAAATCAAAAACGAAGCACGTAAATTGAACAACATCAACACGATTACCGAAATGGTCACCAGAATTTCCAATATCAAAGCTTTATTTAGTGTGTGAAGCGTCTTTTGAATGAGTTCCGTCCGGTCGTAAAACGGCACGATTTTTACCCGTGCCGGCCTGCCGTCGGGTAATTTTCTTTGCGGAAGACCTGCATTAATTTCTTGGATTTTTTTCTTTACGCGTTTGATGACTTCCATCGGATTGGCACCGTAACGGGCCACAACAACGCCGCCAACGGCTTCTCTTCCTTCTTTGTCCAAAATTCCCCGCCGTTCGGCAGGTCCTATTTGCACCCGGGCGATATCTTTAAGATAAACGGGGGTATTGTTCGTCGTTTTGATAACCGTCAGTTCCAAATCGGCAAGGTCTTTAAAATAGCCCAGTCCCCGAACGAAGTATTCCACCCGGTTGATTTCCATCGTTTTGGCGCCTGTTTCCCGGTTCGTTTTTCTTACCGCTTCCACCACCTGGCGGAGACTGACATTGTATTCTTTAAGTTTTTCCGGATCCACCGTAATTTGATATTCTTTGACAAAACCTCCGATGGAAGCTACTTCCGAAACGCCTTCAACGGATGAAAGTGCATAACGCACAAAAAAATCCTGAAGGCTTCGTAATTCGTGTAAATCCCATCCGCCTGCAAAACGGCCGTTATCGTCAACTCCTTCCAAAGTGTACCAAAAAATTTGTCCTAATCCGGTGGCATCGGGACCTATGGCGGGCGATACGCCTTCGGGCAACAGTCCTTCGGGTAGGGCATTGAGCTTTTCCAATATCCTGCTTCTTGCCCAGTAAAAATCGATGTCATCTTCAAATATGACATAAACGGAAGAAAATCCGAACATAGAGGTTCCGCGAATGGTTTTTACCCCCGGAATGCCCAATAAAGCCGTAGTAAGCGGATATGTGATTTGGTCCTCGATGTCGCGTGGCGACCGCCCTTCCCAACGCGTGTAAACGATTTGTTGGTTTTCACCCAAATCGGGAATGGCGTCCACCGCCACACGGTCTTGCGGAAAGCCTTTCAAATCCCAATCGAAAGGCGCCGTGGCAATACCCCAGCCCGTCAAAACCCCAAGAAGAATAAAGGCTATAAGCTTGTTTTCAATAAAAAATCGGATGGTTCGGTTCAACATAATTCGGTCAAATCCTTTGTCACAAAGCTAAGGACCTGCCCGGTAAAAAATGTTACAAAATTTTGGAAAAGATTTATATGTAAACCGTCAATCCCTTTGGATTTCCACGGAAATCGGATAAGGAATTTCGATGCCCGCTCGGTCGAGTGAACGTTTGATGCCTTCAACCGTTTGAAAATATACATCCCAGTAATCTTCCGTTTTGCACCAAGGTCTTACAATGAAATTAACCGAATATTCTCCCAATTCGAAAACTTCCACTTCCGGTGCGGGATATTCAAGCACTTTGGGGTTGTTCTCGAGCATTTTAAGTAACACTTCCTTGGTTTGCTTCAGGTCGGCGTCGTAGCTTACCCCCACCGACAAGTCCACCCTTCTGATTTGTTCGGAAGTGTAATTGGTTATGATGCCGTTGGAAAGGGTTCCGTTGGGCAAGATTACTTCTTTGTTGTCCAAGGTATTGATTTTGGTGGTCAGAATATCGATGTCTTTTACCGTGCCCAACACGCCTTGCGCTTCGATCAAATCTCCGATTTTGAACGGTTTGAAGATTAAAATCAATACACCGCCTGCAAAATTCGAGAGCGAACCTTGAAGCGCCATTCCCACGGCCAAACCCGCAGCGGCCAATATGGCGGCAAACGACGTGGTTTCAATACCGAGTTTGCTCAAAATAATGATGAGTAACAAGATTTTTAAAGACCACGAAATCAGATTAAACAGGAATCTTTTCAGGCTCTCGTCATACTTGCTTTTATCCATTGCTTTGGACAAGAGCCGGGTGATTTTGCGTATGGCCCAGGCTCCGATAATCCAAATGGCAAGCGCACTGAGTATCTTGATACCGTAATCGGTACCGATGGCCATCAATTGATCGAGGGTCTTGGTCCAATCCATAATAATCGATTTTGGTCAAAAATAAAGAAAAAAAACAAACTTATGTTACATAAAAATGGTATTATGTCCCGAAAAAATTAAGGATTTTCATTTGATTTGGTCGATGAACAGCCTCGGCCGCCGGGATTTTTTGAATTGGGTAGGGGTTAGGCCGGTGATTTTTTTAAATTGAGCCGAAAGATGTTGAACGGAGCTGTAGTCCAAGCGATCGGCGATTTCTTTGATACTCAGTTCGTTGTAGGTGAGTAATTCTTTGATTTTTTCCACTTTTTGCAGGATAACGTATTTTTCTATGGTGATGCCTTCGCTGTTAGAGAAAACTTTGGAAAGTGTCGAGTAATCTTTGTGTAAATGTTCGGTAAGATATTCCGAAATTTTCTTCTTGCGAACACCTCTGTGATGAATGTAATCGATGACGAGAATTTTGATGTGTTCCACTAATTGTTCCCGCCGGTCGGTGAGGAGTTCGAAACCGATTTCATATAACTTTTCGCCCAGTAATTTCATATCTATCTTTTCTTTGGGCAAACCGACGATGGCTGTGCCCAAATGAACCGAGTGGTAAGGTATGTTCAATTCTTTTAAGGTTTGTTCTACCGCCAAAATGCAGCGTTTGCAAACCATGTTTTTTATATGTAACCGGGTTAGTGTCATACGACAAATGTAATGAAATTCAATGTAAGCAAAAATTTTTTCCCGAATCGGGATTAGGAGGCAAACGAAATGACGGGTTAGCTTGTTAGCGGGCCAAAATCCAAGCACCCGGAAATTCGGATTGGAGTTGCCGTACGAGTTGTTCGGCTTGTCCGGGATTTGTAACGGTAGTGTGCGCAACGTAATAGAGTCCGTCGGGATTTTGTCCGGGAATGCCGGCATCAATTCCCCGTTCTTTTAATTTGTTTACTAACTTCAGTGCATTTTTTTTGTGTTTAAAAGCCCCAATGATAACATGGTAAGAGGTGGTGTTTTCCGTTAAAGCGGAATGCTCTTTTGAGTTCG
>JAMONI010000018.1 GCA_027065935.1 Flavobacteriales bacterium
ACCCTTGAAATTGGGTGATGATGTGGATGTGGATTTTCTTGCCCGGCAAACTCCGGGTTTTTCCGGAGCCGACATTGCCAATGTATGTAACGAAGCCGCATTGATTGCCGCACGAAAAAACAAGGATAAGGTCGAAAAGCAAGATTTTATGGATGCCATCGACCGTATCATCGGCGGATTGGAAAAAAAGAACAAAGTCATCAAACCGCGCGAAAAGAAACGGGTGGCACACCACGAAGCCGGTCACGCATTGGCCAGTTGGTTCCTGGAACACGCTTCGCCTTTGGTGAAAGTTACCATTGTACCGCGCGGCCAATCGTTGGGTGCCGCATGGTACTTGCCCGAAGAACGCGTATTGGTGGAACCCGAACAAATGCTCGACGAAATGGCCGCTTTGCTGGCCGGACGCGCCGCCGAAGAAATTATTTTCGGAAACGTTTCCACCGGCGCTTTAAACGACTTGGAACGCGTTACCAAGCAGGCCCGTGCCATGGTCACCGTGTACGGACTTAACGATAAAATCGGAAATATTACCTATTACGATAGTTCGGGACAAGAATGGCAATTTAGTAAGCCCTACAGTGAAAAAACCGCCGAACTGATTGATGCGGAAATCAAAAAATTGGTGGACAGCCAATACGAAAGGGTCAAGAAATTGCTTTTGGAACATAAAGACGAATTGATCCGGTTGGCTCAACGCTTATTGGAAAAGGAAGTGCTTTTTAAAGAAGATTTGGAAGAAATCCTCGGACCGCGCCCCTTCGGGCAAGACGAAGAACCGGAAAAAAAGCCATCGAAAACCGGCGAACGGAACGTAACCGAAAAGCCTGAAACCTCCGAAAGCGATGCAAACAAACAAGCCAAACCGGAAGAAAAATAACTCGAATGGGTATTTTGGATAAATTTTTCGGTTCGTCAAAACGAAAAGAAGACGAAACCTTCGAGGTGAACTACGAGCGAATGCCGCCTTTGGAACGCTTTGTGTATAATTTCACTTCCAACAACGGAAAATTTTTAATAGCACGTTCACAAGACGAAATCATCCGTTTATTACAACAAATATTGACCGAAGAAAACAAACCCGGCTATTGGACTTTGGATGAAAACATACGCGAAGAATTACTCAAAGACATAACGCATTATCCTTCGTCACATCCCGTTCGGGATGCCGTAATGCTTTCATACGCTCATTTTTTGGTGGAAAACCGAGGCGAAATTATGGTGACATCACTCGAAACGGGCAATTACCGTATGATCGATTTGCCCAGAACTATGGTTTTTCTCGCTTCGCCCGCCCAACTCATTCAAAACAAGGAAAAAGGCTTGGAGTTGGTCAATAGGCGTTATAAAAATGCCGTTCCTTCGGTGAATACCTTGCACGATTTTAATCAAAATGACAATGAATTTTCCAAAAATGTTTATCTAATTCTTTATGTATGAGCGGGTTGGTTAAAAGAGCGCTAAGCGGGGCGGTTTATGTGTTTGTAATAGTTACGGCGCTCAGCGTACGGGAAGCTTGGCTTTGGGGCTTCGTATTGTTTTCGGTTTTTTATTTTGTGCTGGCCGATGAAATGATTCGTGTAATGAAGCTCCACCGAAGCGTTTTTTTTGGAGTAAGCGCTTTGTTTTGGATGGCCTCGTCGGCGGGAATTATTTATACCGCATTCAACAAGTCGGTGGGTGTTCCTTCGTTGAAGAGCGTTGTGGCGCTTATCGGCATTATTTGGTTGATTTTTGCTTTTTTACTTGTTTTCCGCTTGTTCAAAGGCGATTATAAAACCGTTTTTGCCTTAGTATATCTCGGTATTCCGTATGTTGTTACGCTGTTTGTTTTAACCGTTGAACCGCTGTTGATTTTGTTTTTGTTTGTTCTGATTTGGTTGAACGACACTTTTGCATATTTGAGCGGAACCTTATGGGGAAAACACAAATTGGCGCCCTCCGTTTCGCCCAAAAAGACTTGGGAAGGTGTTCTGGGCGGCGCTTTGGCCGTAGTGCTATTTGTTTGGTTTTTATGGAAATATCAATGGTTTTCCGAAACGTTTTACTTTATTCAAGGTGTCGATTTTGCAGGTCTGGTTCCGTTGTTGCTGACGGTGGTTTTTCTTGCCGTTACGGGCGATTTATTCGAATCGTGGCTTAAAAGAAAGGCGGGCTTGAAGGATAGCAGTAATCTGATACCCGGTCACGGCGGATTGCTCGATAGATTGGACAGTTATCTGTTTGCCGTAACGGGATTTTTTGTTTATTTGTTTTTCGTTTTTAAAATTTTCCGATGAAAATATCCAAACTGCATAAGGAAGGTTACCGGATTGTGTTTTGGTCGTTTATGATGATATTGCTTATCAATGTGGTTGTAGATACGTATGTTCCGGTCAAATGGGTGCAGTATTTGATTTTGTTCGTCAGTTTGGTTGTTTTTATGCTGATTGTTTACTTTTTTCGTTTTCCCAAACGTCATGCCGAAGTTTTGCCCGGCGAAATCCTCGCGCCGGTGGACGGCAGGGTAGTGGTGGTGGAAAAAGTATTCGAACCGGAATTTTTTAAGGACGAACGCTTACAGATTTCCATTTTTATGTCACCGCTCAACGTGCATTCCACGCGGTATCCGGTGGACGGCAAAGTGATTTACAGCCGGTATTACAAGGGAAAACATTTGGTGGCCTATCATCCCAAAAGCTCCGAATTAAACGAGCGCACTACGGTGGTGATAGATAATCCGTTGATGGGGCCGGTGATGTACAGACAAGTGGCGGGGATTATTGCGCGTCGCATTGTGAATTATGCGCAAGTGGGCATGGAAGTTAAAAAAGGCGAGGATGCCGGTTTTATTAAATTCGGCTCGCGGGTGGACTTGTTCTTGCCCGCCCATACGGAACCTTACGTGGTTATAGGCGACCAAACCCGAGGCGGAGAAACGGTATTGGGGAAAGTACCTTTGCCCGAAAAATCGAGCAGTCCGCACTCCGGTTAATATCAGAGCCGTCGGGTTAGGATTTTTATTGGTTGAAGTATCCAAGACTATTCATAAGACGTTGACAAAGAACGGTTTGAAGAAAAACGCCAAACACTTTTCCGGAAAGATTTACTTGATGCCCGGTATGGGCGCCAAGCCGGAAATTTTTTCACGTTTGCGTTTCCCTTCCGGATGGCAAGTGATACCTGTGGAATGGCTGCTACCGGCGAGGAATGAAAGTTTGGCCGTATATGCAGCAAGGCTTATCGAACATTATCGTATCGTTCCGGATTCCGTGTTGTTGGGTATGTCGTTCGGCGGAATTTTGATTAGAGAAATAGCGGAACAAATTCCGGTTTCGGGACTCGTTTATATTTCCACCGTAAAATCCCGTGAAGAATTACCACCCGTATATACGATCGGCCGTAAATTACAAGTTTGGCATTATTTGCCCTACGGCTTGATTACGCGTCCCGAACGGATGAAGGAATTCGTTCCGTTAAAGTCTTTGCGTAAGCGCATTCAACTTTACGAACATTATATGGGTATAAAAAATCCTGCTTATTTCAAGTGGGCGGTAAAACAATTGTTGACTTGGAAACGTTCGTTGCCCGTGATACCCTACATTCATATTCACGGCACAGGAGATTTGATTTTTCCTTTCAAGCATTTACGTGCCGGACGCATTCCCGTTCAAGGTGCCGGACACTTGGCCGTAATGACGCATCCTTTTCAAATCAATAAAATATTGAAAAAGCGTTTAGCTCCGGAGGGCTTTTCCTTTGGAAAACTTGAACACCAAAATCGAATAGACGATTAAAACGACGGCAATCCCGATAACCCACCACTGGACGTAATAGGCTTCCAAACTGTGGAATTCGGTCTTGAAAATGGAAATGCCCGGGTCTTGTTTGTGAAAATACAGCAGGTAAGGGTAGAGCAGGATGATAAATCCCGTCCAAAAATATATAAACAAATTGGTGGCAAGCAAAAAACCTTTGTTTTCTTTATTGTAAGTTCTGATCATCGTAAGACCGAACAAAGAGCTCATCATCAAAACAGGAAAGATGAATAAAGCCGGATAGAGCAAAAACTGTCTGAAACTGTCTTGCTGAATAAAATAAACCGCCGTTACCAAGCCTATCAATACGGGAATGCTCAGCCAAGCCGTTCGCTTGACGATAAACTTCAATTTACGTCCGAAAGCATCACGGTTTTTATGAATAAGCCAGCCCAATCCGTGCATAAGAATAAGGATATAAAACCAAAGTGTAAATAGTAAAGTAAACCAATCCAAATAGCCGGTACGTCCGGCAAAAGGTGAAAAAGAATCACTGAATAAAGGCATTTCGGAACTTATATTGCCCCGTAATATATTGGAAACGAAAACACCCAAGATGAATATGACGGACAGGTTGGATAATCCGTAAACGAGGTCGAGAAATTTACGATACGGCTTGTTAAAAAACAAAAGAATAAGATTTTGCATCACCAATTGCAGGATATACAGAAAAATCAAGGTGTAGAACCAAGCCCCGAA
>JAMONI010000019.1 GCA_027065935.1 Flavobacteriales bacterium
GTAGGTGGCTACTTTGGGTGAGGGAATCAAAATACGTTTTTCACCCGGAAACGGTGCTTCGCGCATGCCGGAAAAAAAGAAGGTTACGTGCGGATATTTTTCGGTCTCGGCAATACGCAATTGCGTTTTTCCCGCTTCCGAAACCAATTCTCCCAGAGTATTTTTTAAATCTTCCTTGGGATAAGCTACGTAAATGTTTTTATAAGTATCGTCGTAGTTGGTCATGGTAACGTAATGGAGCGGAAGGGGGCTTATGCCGTATTCCGGAATGTCTTTTTGTGTAAGCGCTTCGGTAAGCTGACGGCCGCGGTCGGTTCTGAAGTTAAAGAAGATGACGGCATCGCCGGGGCGGATTGTTCCCGAAGGGTTACCGTGTTTGTCCGTTATCACGATAGGTTCGATAAATTCATCGCTCACTCCGGATTGATAACTCGCTTCGATGGCTTGCAAGGGATTTTGTGTTTTTTTCCCGTCCCGCTCACCAAAGCGTCGTAAGCTTTTTTGATGCGTTCCCAGCGTTTATCCCTGTCCATAGCATAATACCGTCCCGTTACGGTGGCAAGACGAACGTTGGAGTTTTTTATTTTTTCGAGCAATGTTTTGATAAACCCTTTGCCCGAATGCGGGTCCACATCGCGTCCGTCGGTAAAGGCGTGGATAAATACGGGAACATTATATTTTTTTGCCATGTCAATGAGCGCAAAAAGATGCTTGATATGAGCATGCACGCCACCGTCGGATACAAGACCTAAGAGGTGAACGGATTTTCCGTTTTTTTGTGCATATTCAAATGCGTTTATAAGTGCGGAGTTATTAAAAAAACTTCCATCGTCAATGGCTTTGTTGATTTTGACCAAATCCTGATATACGATTCGTCCGGCCCCCAGATTTAAATGTCCCACTTCCGAATTACCCATTTGCCCTTCGGGCAATCCGACGTTTTCACCGTATGTTTTTAAAGTGGCATGGGGATATTCGTTCCATAATTTATCGAAAAAAGGCGTATTTGCCGCCGCAATGGCCGAAACCTTAGGGTCGGGATTGATGCCCCAACCGTCGAGTATGATAAGCATGGCTTTGGAATTGCCGTTGGTGTTCATCTTAATGATTTTTCCCGGCAAAGTTACGAGTTATAAACGGAATATCTGCAAAGGAGTGGCGGTCTGTTACCGGATTTCGGGGAAATCGTGCCGGTAAGCCGTTTTTTTTTCTGCAAGTATGACCAAAGAAAACTTGTTCCAAAGCATTAATTTATATCTTTGTAAAAAATCGAGGTATTTATGAACATTGTCATCGTGGGTGCGGGAGATGTGGGTTTTCATTTGGCCAAGTTGTTGTCGTTCGAATCGAAAAATATTTACGTAATCGACTTGAATGAGGACAAGTTGGACTACATAAACAATCATATCGATGTGATTACGATCAAAGGTGATGCCACCCTGCCCGGCGTATTGCAACAAGCAGGTATCGACGAAGCCGATTTGCTTTTGACCGTCACCGAATCGCAAAATACCAACTTTACCATAGCCGTAATCGGGAAGCGCTTGGGGGCCAAGAAAACTTTCGCACGGCTCAACAATCCCGAATTGGTGCATAGCGGTGCGGTGGATTTGCAGGAAATAGGATTGGATTTTGTCATTTCGCCCGAAGAATTAGCATCCGATGAAATCGTTTCGTTGATGGAAATGTCGATTTTCAATGAAAGTATTGCCTTTGAAGGCGGAAAATTTTTGATTTTGGGTGCAAAAATAGAAGCGCAAGCCCCCGTGACCGGAATGTCCTTAAGCGAAATACGTAAGCGGTTTAATCGACATGATTTTTTGGTGGCGGCCATCAAGCGGGTAGGTTCCGACAAAGTGATTATCCCCCGCGGCGATACCGTGTTGCAAGTTAACGATCAGGTCTATTTTTCCGTTCCTTCCGAAAATTTTAAATATCTCTACGAAATTTTAGGTAAGGAAGCTTACGAAATTCGCGACGTGATGATTCTGGGCGGAAGCACCATCGGGGAGAAAACGGCTGAAAAGTTAGTGGAAAAAGGTTTTCGTGTCAAGTTAATAGAAATAGACAAAAAAACGGCTTACGAAATTTCGGAACGTCTGCCGCAGGTTTTGGTCATTCACGGTGACGGACGGGATGTGGAATTGCTCGAAGAAGAACATATCGAACAAATGGATGCTTTCGTAGCCGTGACCGGAAATTCCGAAACCAATATTCTTTCCTGTTTGGTGGCTAAAAATAAAGGAGTAGCCAAAACCGTCGCTTTGGTGGAAAATATCGACTACATTCAAATATCGCAAACCATCGGTATCGATACCTTGATTAACAAAAAACTTTTGGCGGCCGGAAGCATTTTTGCTCATGTGCGCGAAGGCGATATCGTGGCCGTGGCCAACATATTTAAATTGGATGCCGAGTTATTGGAATTTAGGGTCAACGACAAATCCAAAGTGGTTGACAGACGTATCAGGGAAATTAAATTTCCCCGTCATTCGGTGGTTACCGGCGTAATACGAAGCGATAAGGTGTTTATGCCCGTAGGCGATTTTGTGTTGAAGTCAGGGGATAAAATCATCATCCTGGCTGTTCCCGAAGTCATTCACGAAGTCGAAGAATTGTTCAAGTAATGAAAGGATTTAACTACAAAATAGTTCTTTCTTTTTTGGGATTGACGTCGGTGCTGAACGGAATTTTCATGCTTTTGGCCGTTCCGGTAGCTTTGTATTACAATGAATCCGTTTATTCGGATATTCTTATCGCTGCATTGCTCACCGTCGGTTCGGGAATTATTTTGTGGTATTTGAATCGTAACGCCCCGAAAAAAATTCTCAAGAAAGAAGGATTTATGATTGTAACATTCGGTTGGGTTATGCTCACCCTTACGGGCGCGTTGCCTTATCTTTTGAGCGGTGCGATAAACCATCCCGTTGATGCCGTTTTTGAAGCCGTTTCGGGTTATACCACTACCGGTGCCACCATCCTGACCGACATCGAATCCTTGCCTCGCGGCATTTTGTTTTGGCGCAGTGCC
>JAMONI010000020.1 GCA_027065935.1 Flavobacteriales bacterium
GCAAGGCAACGTTGGTGTCGTGTAAAAATTCCGACAAAAAATACGGCATCCAGTTTCCGCCCATATACAACATCCATCCCATTTGTTGCAATTCGCCTTGCGATCCGAAGATGAAAAAATCTCTGGAACTTTCGGCCCAAGTACCGGTTGAAGAATCCCAATAAAACATGATGGCTTCTATAGGGTTGCCGTTGGCATCGAAATTATATTCGTATTTATAATTCGGAATCCAAGATTGGCTTGAAGTACTGTAGCCGTAAGCTTCCTGAATTTTTTGCGTGGACGAAGGGTAACTGTATTGATATTTTATCGATGATAAATAGACACCGCCACTCGTGTCATAGACTTCTTCAAGGTATTCGATGATATCCCCGTTTGCATTATAAGTATAGGAATACTTTGAATAAGGAATCCAAGAAGACGAAGGTGTATCGTAAGTCAGTATTTCATACACCTCAAGCAAACCGGATGCATTGTAAGCATACGTTAACTTTTTGTTGGGCATCCATGTTCCGGATCCCGAGTCGTAATTGTTTATGATTTCATAATCTTTTTTGCCGTTACTCAAATAATAGATATCGATTTTACTGATGGGCATCCAAACGCCGGTGGTTAGGTTTTTAATGTAAAAAATCGTTTCAATCGGATAACCCGTAATTGCGTCATAGGTAAATTCTTTTTTGGTCTGCGAAGTAATGTTCGACGAAGCGTCGTATTCGGTTTTTTCTACCAACACTTCTTGTCCGAACTGATTGTAGGAAAAGGATTCCGCTTTAATCAAATTATTTGCAGCATCAAACGTGTTTCTTACCGTAAGAACCTGTTTGTTGGTTCCTTGGGCGTTGACCGTCCAAAGCACGAGCAGTGTGATGTGCATCCAAAAGAAATAAATAATTTTTTTCATAGCGCAATAATTTTAAGATTAATAGCACCTCAAAAATAAATACCGCGCTTAGTTCTCAAAAGGGGTGTAAAACATAAAATGAATTTGATTTGCTAAAATTTGTGTTTGGTCGGACGAGATAAAAAAAATCCCCCGCTTTACAGGGGGGGGATTCTCATGCATAATTTTCAAGAGCCGGTTAAAACCTTCCGTGCTTGTGTTCGTCCTGCCATTTTTTGAGTTCGTCCCATTTGCCTTCGGCGGCCATTTCGGCTTGGAAAGGCCAACTTTCGGGATTGTGCACTTTGTAGGCCGGACCGCCTTTATCCAAAATGTCTTGCAGGAAGCTTACATCGGTTTGAGATAGCTGATCGAACGTGTAAATACCCGCATCGTATAGCATTTGTTGGATTTTAGGGCCTATGCCTTCTATTTTTTTCAAGTCGTCTTTGCGGGTGGGCCCGGGAGGTGGTGCAATGCCTAATCCTTCCGTGGATTTGGAACGGCTTAAGCAGGCTTTGAGGTCCTCGCTCAATTTTCGATTTTCACTTTCAAACATTTTCAGTTTATTCTCCAACAGTTCGTATTGATGTTGTAATTCGCCGTATTTGGTTTCCCATTGATCTCCGGAACTTTTGGCTCCGAGAAAATAGCGTAGTAAATAGCCCAAGATGAAGGCTACCAAAAGCATTAAAATAATTTCGAATGCGGCGGTTTCTTTTCCGTATGATTCCGCCGTTGAAAAAAGTCCGCTTACTAAGATATTCATAATGATGGGTTTTAAGAGATTATTGAATAATTTTTATTTCCACCCGGCGGTTCAATTTTCTGCCTTCTTTGGTAGCGTTGTCCGCTACGGGATTTTCCTGACCGCCTGATTTTACGATAATCCTTTCTTTAGCGATTCCTTTACGCATAAGAATCCTTGCAATGCGTTCGGCCCGTTGTCGGCCGAGCCATTTGTTGGACTCGGGCGTACCGATGTTATCGGTATAACCGGTAATTTCCACTCGGGCATCCGGATTTTGCTTGAGTGTTGTTACCAGTTCGTCCAAATATTTCAGAATCTCGGGATTTCTGATTTCCCTTTTTGAATTAAACGGAAAATAAATCAAGGTTTTTCCGGCTTTTTCTTTCACATAGTCGTTATCGGTAACCCAAGCAAAATATCCTTCAAAACCGTTAATGAAATGCTGTCCGCCGGGCAAGTCGCCGTCCAAAAGCCGGGATGAAGTTACAATCTTGTCTTCGGGAATATGGTCTTTCAATAAGGCTTTTACGGATTCGGCTCTTGCCAAGCCCATATTTTCATATCCTTCGGGAACGGGTTCACCGGACAGATAGGGCCCGGTGATTTGAACTTTTTTTCCTTCCTTTACCTTTAAGGCAAGAGATTGCACGTATCGGTTCCATTCCATACTGTCCTTGATTTTCGGAGAGATATCGGACAAGTCGTATGAAATGAGTTCGCGTTCCGCTACGACGGCTTGTTCTTCCGTCGGGGATTCGGCTTCGGGTGGCGGTGCTTTGACTTCCTTATGCGATGTCCGGGTACAGAAACCTTTGATTTGACAAACATACCAATAGGTACTTCCCGCACTCCATAGCACAAAAGCCGCTAGCACCGCAAGGGGTTTGGCTTTCATATTACTGATTTTTTCGGTGTGATAAATATATAAAAAAATATTAAACCTTTGACTTTATGTATTTTAACTGATACGAAATCATTCATAAAACCAAAAAAGAAATACGCTTTACTTCCGGTTTGCAACGGTGATCCTCCTACACCGACGTGTAGTTTTCGGGCCGTGAAATACAAAAAATCCCGCCGAAGCGGGACAGTTGAAAGTTAAAAGGATAAGGACTAAAAAAACCTGTAACCCAACAAAATACCAAACGAACTATTTTTGGTAACATTATCTTTATCGGGAACAATATCCGATGTACCAGCCAAATAAACGATACCCAATTCAAAATTTTTGTATAATAACGAAGTTTGTAGCATGAGTCCCATATCCCCCGACTTGAAATGACTATTGGAGGAACTGCCGAATTTCAATTTTTCGGTATTACTGCTTTCTCCGTTATCCACTTCCAATTCACCTCCCATGGCAAAACCCAAATACATTCCCAATGACGGCGCAATATACACCTCATCGGCAATCTCGATATTATATTTGAGCGCTACCGGAAAATACAGATAATTGATTTTAAATGTCCCGGTTAAATCAAGTTCCTTTCCGTCACTTGATATCCCCCCTTCGCCTTCTGTTAAGATCTTTAAGCCTTGCCGGATGAAAAGAAGACCTCCTTTGAAAAACAAATGGTCCGCTACTTCGTAATCATAATTTACTCCGAAATTGACACTCTTGATCGGATAATGACTGATAAAGGAAACGTTGGGAAGCCTTTCTCCTTTTTCCCATGATTTGAATTTTGATACGTTAAATCCTAACTGAACACCGAAACCTTGTCCGGAAACCACCATGAAATACAATAAAGCAATTGCGGTAAGTAATGTCTTTTTCATAATGCATTTTTTCTGCAATTTTATTGCCTGCGGCGGAATTCATCCAAAGGTTTATGAAAATAGCACCGGAATGTCTGATTATTGTTCTTTATTAAATGAAATCCGGAACTGGACCTTTCGATTTGTTACCCGTCCTTTTTTTCTGCTTATTAGCCGGACCCTCCTGCAGGTTGGTTATCGGGTTCTTACGAAAAAAATCATTAAAATCACCATAAAAAACAAAAAACCGCCGCGAGGGCGGTTTGTGTGACGAAGTATTAATTTCCGTTTTTATCGGCGTTGGTCGATGGGAACGAACTTTCTGGGAGCGCTTCCCAAATACAATTGTCTTGGACGTCCGATAGGGTCGTTGTTTTCGCGCATTTCTTTCCATTGGGCAATCCAACCGGGCAAGCGTCCGATGGCAAACATAACGGTAAACATTTCCGTAGGAATACCCAAGGCCCGGTAAATAATACCACTGTAAAAGTCCACGTTAGGGAACAATTTTCTGGCTTGGAAATATTCATCGTTAAGTGCGGCTTCTTCCAATGTTTTGGCGATGTCTAACAACGGGTCGCTGACTTTCAAATCGGCCAACACTTTATCGGCATATTGCTTGATAAACCGGGCACGCGGGTCGTAGTTTTTATACACACGGTGTCCGAATCCCATCAAGCGGAACGGATCGTTTTTGTCTTTGGCTTTATTGATGTATTTCTGCACGTCGCCGCCGTCTTCTCTAATTTGTTCGAGCATTTCCAACACCGCTTGATTGGCGCCGCCGTGTAGCGGTCCCCACAAGGCGGACACTCCTCCCGAGATGGCCGCAAACAACCCCGCATGTGACGATCCTATCAATCTAACGGTAGAGGTGGAACAGTTTTGCTCGTGGTCGGCGTGAAGGATGAGTAACTTATCCAAGGCTTCGGCCGAGATTTCATTCACCTTATAAGGTTCCATGGGTTTTTCAAACATCATCTTCATCAAATTGCCTGTATAGCTCAGACTGTTGTCCGCATACGTCAGCGGCCAACCGTTGCGCTTGCGCATAGCCCAAGCCCCCAAAATCGGGAATTTCCCCATCAAACGAACAATGATTTTATAGAGTTCTTCTTTATCGTTAAAATCGAAATTCACCGGATAAAACGCCGTCAAAGCGCTTGTCATCGAGGATAAAATTCCCATCGGGTGCGCCGAACGGGGAAATCCGTCGATGATGTTTTTCATCTCTTCGTTTACAAACGATTTGTCTTTGATATCGGCCACAAATTTCTCGTATTGTTCTTTCGTAGGAAGTTCGCCGAAAATCAACAAATAAGCTACTTCCAAAAAATTGGATTTCTCGGCCAGTTCTTCTATGGCATAACCGCGATACATCAAAACCCCTTCTTCGCCGTTGATATATGTAATTTTACTAACGGTTGACGCGGTATTTTTATATCCGGGATCCAGAGTAACCACGCCTCCAGAGTCGGTACGGAGTCTTTTTATGTCGATGGCTTTGTCGCCCATGGTTCCGGTTCTGACCGGGAATTCCATTTCCTTACCGTCCACGTGTAAAACGGCTTTTTCGTCTTCGATTATATGTGTGTCTTTCATAGTTATTGGTTTTTAATATACGATTTCAAAACTTGTGTATCCCTTCGGTGCGATTGTTTCCGAGTTTACTTCTTTTACTTCTGCCAAGGGTGAGCCCACATGAAGCCATTGTTTAAACGCTTCGATGGCTCCGGGAGATCCTTCGGCTTCCACATAGACACTACCGTCGGGTTCATTCCTCACGATTCCCGTCAATCCGAGCGCCGTAGCTTTGTCCCGGGTGTGTTTTCTAAACCAAACCCCTTGAACCTTTCCCGTGATTTTTGCTCGTATTGCGGTTTTCATTTCATTAACAAATATAGTTCGAAACTTGGCCAAATTAAATGATGAAAGGCAGTTTTATTCGGTTTTTTCGGTTTGAAACACTTTAATTTCAAAGAGTTTATCCCAATTTTTACCCGTTACAAAAATTGTGCCCCGTTGCTTATGGTAGGCTATGCCGTTCAGTACATCCAAAGCGGGATGTTTTTTTACTTTCTTCAACAAATCCGACAAATCGATAACCGCCTCCACTTCTCCGGTTTCGGGTCGAATGACCGCCAATGCGTTTTTCATCCAAATATTGGTAAAAATTCTCCCTTCCACCCATTCCAACTCGTTAATTCTCTTAATCTTATGCTTGTGGGTATATACATTGAAATAATCTTTCTCTTTTAATGTTTCCGGATCAAGGATCCAAATTTTTTCCGTCCCGTCGGATTTGAAAATCAAACTGTCATTATGGCACAATCCCCAACCTTCCTTGCTGTTATCATAAGCGAATTCCCCCAATCGATTAAACGTTTTATCAAAAACAAAACCTTTCTTGTTTTGCCACGTCAACACGACAATACTGTCGTTCCAAACGGTAAGCCCTTCGGCAAATACGTTATCATCAAAAGCATATTTCCGAATCACCTTTCCGGTGGTAAAATCCACTTTTCGTAATGAAGATTTGCCATACTGACCGGTACTTTCGTATAAGGTATCGCCTTCGAATTCCAAACCTTGCGTAAAGGCTTCCGTATCGTGCGGGTATTCGGCTATGAGTTCGTAATCCCATTTGACCGGCGGTTCGGACGCAAATAAAGTGAAACGACGCTTGATATTTTGTTTGCTTCCGTCGTCAAAAGTAAAAACGAAAGTAATCTCGTGCTTGCCCAAGCGCAATCCCATACGGCCGGGAAGCACCACCGTATCCGAAACTTTCGCACCTCCCCCCACACTTTCATCAATCTTAAATACGATTTTCTTCACCCCCGATTCCCGGAGATTTTCAAAAACAATGACGGGAGGTTGATTCAAATACCACGCCTTTGGAAAGGCTTTGAGGGTGACTTTTTTTTCTTTACAAGCCGACAATCCGCTCAATAAGGTGAAAACCATCAAAAGTCTTAAAAAAATTTTGTTCGTCATCACTACATTTTTGGAGGTTCAATTTACAATTTTTTGATGAGGTACCGCCAGGGTTTGTCCTTCCATTCTTTGGCATAATCCACCCCGATTCGCGGTGTTCGGATAATTTCACGAGGCGTTATGTTCGATTCTTCCACCCAAAGCCCCGTTGTTTTTCCGACGGGTTTTCCGTTCAACCGTCTGTCAACGTAAAATGCACGTGTCAACTTTCCGGGCCCGTCGGTTCTATCCTGCAAATCAACAAATTTTCCGCCTTTCCTTACTTGCGGAAAAATCACGCCTCTGATCAACACGGCCGCCGGAAAATCTTGCGGCATAGTGGTAAAATTGAGCATTTCATACATGCCGTAAATAAGATATACATAGATGTTACCGCCTTCGGCAAACATGATTTCGGTGCGCGGAGTCTTGCCCTTGGAACAATGGCAGGCCAAATCGTCCGGGCCGTGGTAAGCTTCGGTTTCGGATATGATGCCCCTGTAATATTTCCCGTCGATTTCCCTATACAAGTATTTTCCCAACAAGTCCCGGGCAACCTCACGCGTATCGCGAACGAAAAAACTTTTATCCAACATAGGTCGCAATTAATTTTTCCACGAGCGGCGGCACACCTTTAACGGCCGTTTCCGGAATGATTTCCAAAGGATTGTTTAAAGAAATACCGGAGGGATGCGGGTCGATATAATATACCTTGGCGCCGGGCTTCAGTTCATATACCAAGCCCGCCGCGGGATACACTTGCATACTCGTTCCTACGATGATGTATATGTCGGCTTGCCTTGTAAGGCGTGATGCTTCGGTTATGGCGGGCACAGGTTCGCCGAACCATACGATATGCGGACGTAATTGCGCACCGTCTTCGGCCAAATCGCCCAAGTGAAGGTCGTCTTCCCAAGAATAAATTAACGACGGATTCTTTTCGCTACGCACTTTTTTCAACGCTCCGTGCAGATGCAACACGTTTTGGCTTCCCGCCCGTTCGTGCAAGTCGTCCACATTTTGCGTAATGATGTAAGTGTCGAAATATTTTTCCAATTCGGCCAAAGCTTGGTGTGCGGCATTGGGACGGACTTCTTTCAGTTTTCTGCGCCGTAAGTTATAGAAGTCCAAAACCATTTGCGGATTGCTCCGCCACGCCTCGGGGGAGGCTACTTCTTCAATACGATATTGTTGCCAATATCCGCCCGAATCCCTGAAGGTGGGAATCCCGCTTTCTTTACTGATACCGGCACCGGTTAATATTCTGATGACGGGTTTGTCGGTCATATATAATGTTATGATGATGCATAAAGATAAAAAGAAAAAGTGAAAAGCAGACCTGTAAGCCGGATTCTGTCGAGTCTTGCCATTTATCTGGGACTACGGTTACCCGTAGCCTCTAGCTGCCTACCCACCGGCTCGGCCGGGCCAGCCTCAAGCGCCGGTATATTTGGCATTGCACCGCCTAGAGTTTAGCCTTTTCACTACAGCCGAACTGTACCTGGTTTCTGTGCCACTAGTCCTCTTCCGGCCTCTGCCGGAAGGACGGGTGTTACCCGCTAGGCCGCCCTGTGGTGTCCGGACTTTCCTCTCTCCGCTCGGGAGAGCGGCAAGACAGTCTGCTTTTCACCGGACGTTAATATAACAAAAATCGTGCTAAAATGCAAGTGCTACCGACAGAAATCGGGGGATATTTCCCGACAAAACGCCCGCCTACGGGTGCCCAACAATTTATTTGAATGCGCAGGGGGTTATTTGCCGAATGTTTGTCGTTTGAACAAGCGTGGACAAAATATGACACATATGTTGTATTCCGGGCAAAATTCTCAGGCATTCATATATGCTTCGTACCGAAGCGAAGCCATATATCAGGGCTTTTCAAATTAAACGTAACTTTGCAAAAAAATAATGCATGATTAAAAAGTTGAAGAAAACCAAAATTATCGCCACACTGGGACCGGCCGTGGAAAGTTATGCAATCAAGAAAAAAATGGTGGAAGCCGGTGTTAACGTGTTTCGGGTCAATTTTTCTCACGCGAATTACGATATCGTCAAAACTCAAATAGATCATATTCGTCAAATCCAAGACGAACTGCAAGTCAACGTAGGTATTCTGGCCGATTTACAAGGGCCAAAACTACGCATAGGCCGGATGGAAGACGAGGTCCGCTTGGAAGCGGGCGATAAATTTGTGCTGACTACGGAAAATATTGTAGGAACGAATAAAAAAGCTTATGTCAACTACGCCCCCCTGCCCGGGGAAGTAAATCCGGGAGAAATCATCCTGTTAGACGATGGAAAAATTCAATTGGAAGTAGTGGCTTCCGACCGGAAGAAAGAAATCGAAAGCCGGGTAATCCAAGGCGGTATTTTGAAGAGCAACAAAGGCATAAACCTTCCCGACAGCACCATCTCCATTCCATCCTTAACCGAAAAAGATTTAAAAGATTTGAGCTTTATCACGCAAAATGACTTCGATTGGTTGGCATTGTCTTTTGTGCGAAAAAAAGAAGACGTATTGGAATTAAAAAAATATTTGAAAAACCATTTTAATTCCGACTTGCCCGTCATAGCCAAAATCGAAAAGCCGGAAGCGGTTCGCGAAATCAAATCCATCGTAAAAGTGTCGGACGGCATTATGGTGGCTCGCGGCGACTTGGGTATTGAAATGGATATCGAAAAAGTTCCGGTCATTCAAAAACGCATCGTCAGGATGGCGCGCAAGCAGGCCAAACCCGTAATCATCGCCACCCAAATGATGGAAAGTATGATCGACAACCTGATTCCCTCCCGGGCCGAAGTCAACGATGTGGCCAATTCCGTTATGGACGGTGCCGATGCGGTAATGCTTTCGGGGGAAACTTCGGTGGGAAAACATCCGGTGGAAGTGGTAAGCCGTATGTCCGACATCATTTTACGCGTGCAAAATGCGGTGAAATATGCCGGCAAACAAAGAGCGCAATCCAAAAACGACCCGCGATTTATCTCGAAAATGATTTGTTATTACGGCGCCGAAACCGGCACGGAAATCAACGCCAAAGTTATAACCACACTGACCGTTAGCGGATTTTCGGCCGTTCAAACGGCCATGCACCGTCCCAAACCTTACGTTTTTGCTTTTACCCGAAACAAAAAACTGCTAAACCGTTTGGCCTTGTACTGGGGCGTGTATTCGTTTTTTTACGACCGCTTGGTAAGCACCGACGAAACCATTAAAGACATTATCGATATTTTGAAGAAAAACAAAGTGGTACAAAAAGGAGATTTTGCTGTAAATTTAACTTCCATGCCGGTCAACGAGCAAGGCATGGTCAATACGTTACGTATTACCCAAATTAAATCCTAATGCACCGGGAGATCGAAAGGAAATTTTTGGTAAAATCCGGCCGTTGGAAGCAAGCGGCGGTACGACGATTTCATATCAAACAGGCATACTTGAGCTTCGGCCCTCCTGTAACGGTTCGTGTAAGAGATAAAGACGGACAAGGCATGTTAACCGTTAAAGGCGAAAGTCACGACGGCGGAATTTCACGTCGCGAATGGGAAAAGAAAATTACGATGGAAGATACCGGAATTTTATTTCAATTGGCACAAGGCCGTATCATTGAAAAAATCAGGTATGAAATCCCTTGGGAGGATGTGATTATTGAAGTGGATGAATTTATCCGACCGAGAAAAGGCCTTGTATTGGCCGAAATCGAACTCAAAGACGAAAACCAACCGCTAAACTTACCGGATTGGTTGGGAGAGGAAGTAACCGGAAAAAAAGAATATTACAACGCATACATAGCACAATATGGCTAAAACAAAACGTATTTATTACTGCCGGAATTGCGGCAATCAATTTTCGCAGTGGATGGGACAATGTCCCGCTTGCAAGGAATGGAATACCATCGTGGAAGAAAAGGTTTCCAAGTTCGAAGCCAAGCGAGGTGTCAGGTTAAACGATGATGCCGGAGCGCTTGACTTAGGTGAAATAAAGGCGGATAGCACTTACCGCATTCCGACGGGAAACAGGGAATTGGACTTGGTATTGGGCGGCGGATTGGTGCCGGGTTCCGTCATACTCCTCGGCGGTGAACCGGGTATCGGTAAATCCACATTGATGTTACAAACCGCCCTTCAAATGCCTTTCAAAACCTTATATATTTCGGGAGAAGAAAGCCCGGAGCAAATCAAAATGCGCGCCGAACGGCTGGGATTGACCCGCCCGGGCATAAAAATCTATCCGGAAACCGATACGCACCGTATCTTTAGCACCGTCAAAAAGGAGCAACCCGACATCCTGGTAGTGGATTCCATTCAAACGCTTTTTTCCCCGCGCATCGAATCGTCGCCGGGGAGTATCGTTCAAATCCGGGAATCGGCGGCGGAACTCATCCGGTTTGCCAAGCAAAGCCGTACGCCGGTTTTTATCATCGGTCATATAACCAAAGAAGGTGTAATTGCCGGACCGAAAATTTTGGAACACATGGTAGATACGGTGTTACAATTCGAAGGCGACCGGCATCATCAATACCGGATATTACGCAGTTTGAAAAACCGGTTCGGAAGCACATACGAAATAGGCATCTTCGAGATGACCGCCGAGGGTTTAAAGGCCGTTGACAACCCGGCGGGAGTACTGCTCCACCGTTCCGGAGAAAATTTTAGCGGCACCTCGGCCGGGTTGGTGGTGGAAGGCATCCGGAGTTTTCCGGTGGAAACACAAGCTTTGGTGAGTCCGGCCGTATATGGGACCCCCCAACGGTCGGTGACGGGATATGATGCCAAACGGGTAAACATGATTTTGGCCGTGCTGGAAAAACGCGCCGGATTACGCCTAAGCGACAAAGATGTTTTTCTCAACATTGCGGGCGGTATCCGCATCACGGATCCCGGATTGGATTTGGCCGTAGCCGCTTCGATATTTTCTTCCTGTCACGACTTGCCGGTTCGTTCGCATTATGCCTTTGCCGGCGAAGTGGGGCTTACGGGCGAAATCCGTCCCGTAGCCCGCATCGAACAACGCATCGGGGAAGCGGAAAAAAGCGGATTTGAACGTATCTTTATTTCCGCCCATCACAAAATCAACCCGGAACTTTACAACATCGAAATCACCGGATTAAAATCCATAGAAGAAATCAACGGAATCGGTTAAACGAACACCAAGCAAAAGCAACTTACATGGCGTATTTAAACCTGTCGTCGAACTTCAGCTTGTCCCGCACTTCCCGCATCGCACGGGCGTAGAGTTCGAGCTGACGAAGGGAATATTGCATACGTTCGAGCAGTAGTTTTTCTTCGGCCGAGAGGCTTTCTTCATTAAATTTTTCGTGAACGAAACGGACAATCGTATGGTCGGGAATGAAAACCCATTTGTTGTTTTTATACACGTATGAACGCATGTCCGTCACCGGGTATTGGCCGTTGATTTCGGAACTTACGGAAATCAACCAAACGGGTTTATGTCCGGTTTCTTTTTCACCGAAAAAAAGAGCAAAGTTTTTTATAGACGGAGTTGCACCGCCGTTCCATTCGGGAACCACAATGATATATGCATCGGCTTTTCGGACTTGATTTCTTAACGGAGCCAAGATTTTCATCCATTGTTCTTCTCCTCGCCAAACGCCTTCATCCCACAAGGGAATACCGGCTTCGGCCAAATCCAACAGTGCGATATCCTTAAATCCGGAATGCTTTTTGACCAAACCCGATACCACATCGGCAACTTTTCTCGATTGGGAAGGATTTCGATGACTGGCCGAAATAATTAATACATTCATCGCTTAGTATTTTTGGTTTCGGGTAAATATACCAACTTTTTGGTTTTGAAGAATTCCTCGTCAAAATAACCCGACAGCGGAATAACTTGCGTTCGGGGAAAGTTTTTTAACTCTTCGGCCAAATCACCGCCCTTCAAATACAATATGCCGTTTGGCATTTTATGTTTGTTTTTTTCGCTTATATTTTTCCGTGTCCAAGCGTAAAATTTGTCCATTCGGGCAACCGCCCTGCTCACGACAAAATCGTATTTACCGTGATGTTTTTCGACACGAATCCGTTCGGTGGTCACGTTTTTTAACTCCAATGCATCCGTCAGGTATCGAATGGCTCTTATTTTTTTATCGATGGAATCCACCAAGTGAAATCGGACTTCGGGAAAATATATGGCCAAAGGCAATCCGGGAAAACCACCGCCCGTTCCTACATCCAAAATGTCACTTCCGGGCAAAAATTGGATAAATTTAGCGATGGCTAACGAATGTAGTACGTGTCGTTCGTAAAAATGATCAATGTCCTTGCGTGAAATCAAATTGATGCCGTCGTTTAAGGGACGGAACAATTCGCCGAGCTTGACAAACGTTTCGTATTGCCTGCCGGTCAGGTCAAAGTATTTGCTTAATATTTGCGCGTGATTTATCCGCATATACAATAAAAAAAGATATGCAAAGTTAATATTTATAAAGTAGATAAAATTGCTTATATTTGCTCTAAATACGTGTGAATTATGAACGAAAAGCCTGTCCGCAAAACCGATGAAGTGGATTTGTTTACTTTTTTTTCCGCTTTGGGTAATGTTTTTAAATCGCTTTTCAATTTTTTTAAATCCATTTTGATTTTTCTGTTCGACCGCATCGTTTTTGTGCCTTACGTTTATTTCAAAAAGTTCAAACGCATTGTGTTGCCATTGTTCGGTTTGGCCTTTGTTTTGGGATTATTGGCCGATTTATCCAAAAAAGACCTGTATAAAGCGGAAGTTTTGCTATCGCCTTCTTATGACAGCGGGAAAGAACTTTATTCACAAATCGAATATCTCAACAGCCTGATCGCCCTTCAGGATACCAACAAGCTGGCCGAAATATTAAACATTTCACCCGGAGAAAGCGCATCTTTGATTCAATTCAAAATCGCCCCCAATTACAACGAACGCATCAATATCAAGTATTTTAACGAATACGTTTATTATCTCGACTCGCTTGCGGTGGAAAACATTTCATACGAATCATTCGTTCAATCGCTTACAAAACAACAGTTCGACTATCCTCAACATGTTCTGGAAGTTATTTCCGACATGCCTTCGGTCTTCGGAAAGCTCAATCCTTACTTCAATAACTTATTGGAAGACAACGAGTTGTTCAAAAAACGGCGGGATCAATTCATCGCCACACACAAGTTGCTTTTGGAACAAAACCTGCAAGCCCTCAAACAAATCGACAGTTTGCGAAGCGCCGTGGATGTCGCTATAAAAAACTCGGCCAACGCCGAAAACATTCCCGGCGGAAGTGTAATCGTCGGCACTTCCAAGATAGAATTTCCCGAAACCAAATACGATTTGTTTCAAAAACGAACCGAACTGCTCAACTACATCCAATCCATCAAAAAAAAGCTGAGCGACGAAACGGAAATTCTTAAGATGAACTCCACATTTCCCGAAATCGGCGAACCTTATCAACCGTTGCGCAGAAACTTTATCTTGGTTTTCCTGTTCGGATTGGCGGTTCTGTTGATCACCGTGTTCAACTTACTCGAATTTATCATTTACTTAAACAAACGCTACGAAGCAACCAAAAATCAGACTTGAACCTGAATGAAAGTCATCAAAAAAATTTTCGACCGTTGCTTTTTGCTTCAACCTCAAATCCATCCCGACCACCGGGGGTTTTTCTTTGAATTTTATAACCGGAAAGCATTTCTGAAAGCCACCGGCTTGGATATGGATTTCGTTCAAGACAACCTGGCCCGTTCCCGGTTCGGCGTTTTGCGCGGATTTCATTTTCAAAAACCGCCCTACGAACAAGCCAAATTGGTAAGTGTAATCAAAGGAAAAATTTTGGACGTTGTCGTCGATATACGTCCCGAATCGCCTACGTTTCTGCAACATTATGCCGTAGAACTTAACGAACAAAACCGCTATCAGCTCTTTATCCCCAAGGGATTTGCCCATGCCTATCTATCCCTGGCCGATGAAACGTACGTCTTTTACAAAACCGACGCCTTTTACCACCCCCAAGCCGATTCCGGATTCCGTTTTGACGACCCCGATGTCAATGTAAACTGGCCTATCGATATCCGCCGTATGATTGTGTCCGAAAAAGACCGGAACTTAGCCTTCGTAAAAGACATTTTCGGATGAAAACCGGAAAAAAAATCAAGCTTCTGATTACCGGCGCATCGGGACTTACGGGCAAAACCGCCACCGAATATTTCGGCGCCCTAGACCCTTATCAAGTCATTTCGCTTACGCGAAAAGATTTGGACATTACCGACCGGAAAAAGGTTGAGGAAAGCATTAAAACATTCCAACCCGATTATATTTTGAACTGTGCCGCCTATACCCGGGTGGACCAAGCTGAAGCTGAAAAAGAAAAATGCTATGCCGTCAACGTAACCGGCATCGAAAATCTTGCCCGGGCATCCTTAGAAACGGGAAGCACCGTGATTCACCTGTCCACGGATTATGTGTTTGACGGTACTAAAAAAACACCCTACTGCGAAACCGACCCAAAAAATCCGATTTCCCATTACGGCTTGACGAAATCTTTGGGCGAAGATAAATTGCAGGAAATCACCCGAAAGCATTTTATCATCCGACCCGCTTGGATTTACGGAAAATACGGAGACAACTTTTTCACCAAACTCTTGACTTGGAGCCATCAAAATCCCGTTCTCAAAATAGCCGATGACCAAACCGGAACGCCCACTTATGCCGGCGATCTGGTGCAATTCATCCGTTTCGTCATCGAAAACGCCCCGGATCAATTCGGTATATATCATTTTACCAACGAAGGTCAAGCCACGCGTTACGAACAAGCCGAAGAAATTTTGCGCTTGTTAGGACGGACGAACCGCATCATACCCGTTGCATCGTCGGAATTTAATCCTATGGCCCGGCGTCCGGCTTACAGCGTATTGAGTAAAGAAAAAATCAAAAAACTTTGGCAATACCCGGTGAAACATTGGAAAGAAAGTTTGCGTCAATTCATAAAAGAACACTATGATAACAAAAGTTGAACACATCGGCATCGCCGTATCCGACCTGGACCGGGCCGAAAAACTTTTCGAACAACTCTTGGGCGTTAAACCCTACAAACGCGAAACGGTAAAAAGCGAAAAAGTAATTACTTCGTTCTTTAAAACCGGCGAAACCAAAATAGAATTATTATCCGCCGCCGATGACGACAGCGTAATCAAAAAGTTCATCGAAAAAAAAGGCGAAGGGGTTCATCACATTGCATTCGCCACCGACGATATCGAGGCGGATATGGAACGGCTTGCCAAGCAGGGATTTCAATTGCTTCAACAAAGGCCCAAGCCCGGCGCCGACAACAAGTTGGTGGCATTTATCCATCCCAAATCGGCGGGAGGCGTGTTGGTGGAATTGTGTCAGGACAAAGATTGAATCAAGATAATTTACCTTTCAAGTACGGCACCATCAAAGAACGACCGTGTTCAACCAAGGCTTCGGGTGTGCCTTGAAAAATCACTTCGCCGCCCTTGTCACCGCCTCCGGGACCGAGGTCTATAACGTAATCGGCCGATTTGACGATATCGGGATGATGTTCGATAACCACGATGCTATGACCTCTTTCCAAAAGCTTGTCGAAGGATTGCAATAAGGTCTTGACATCGTGAAAATGCAACCCGGTGGAGGGCTCGTCAAAAATGAAAAACACGTGCCCGTCCGCATGACCTTTGAGCAGATAAGTAGCGATCTTGAGCCTTTGCGCTTCACCACCCGACAGGGTGGAAACGGGTTGTCCCAAAGTCACATATCCCAACCCCGCTTCCTGCAAGGCGCTCAGCTTTCCGGAAATGTTCGTTTGTCCGTAAGTTGCAAAGAAATCCACCGCTTCGTCCACACTCATTTCCAAAATGTCGTGAATGTTTTTTCCTTCAAATCTCACTTGCAGAACATCATCTTTAAAGCGCTTACCGCTGCAGGCCTCGCAAGTAATTTTCACATCGGCCATGAACTGCATTTTGACCGTAACCGTTCCTTCGCCCTTGCATTCTTCACACCGTCCTCCCGGCACGTTGAAGGAAAAATGACGCGGTTGCATTCCGAAAAGTTCGGCTCTTTTTTGCGAGGCCATAAGCGCACGAATTTCGTCATATACTTTGATGTAGGTAGCCGGGTTGGAGCGAGACATCCGGCCTACGGGATCTTGACCGATAAGTTCCACCTCGCCGATGGTTCGCCATGCGCCTTCAAGCGCATCATGTGCGCCGGGCACCGGACCGTGTCCGTAAATTTTCCGGTGTAATGCCGGAAACAAGGTTTCCGTTATCAAACTCGACTTACCGCTTCCCGACACGCCGGTTACCACCGTTAAGGTATGCAAGGGAAAACTAATATCGATATTTTTCAAATTATGATGGCGGACGCCTTTGAGATAAATCTTGTCTTTCGAGGTTCTTCTTCGCCCGGGTACGGGAATACCGAGTCGGCCCGAAAGATATTGCCCGGTGAGCGTTTCTGATTGTAAAATTTTTTGAAAATTGCCTTCGGCCGCCACTTCCCCGCCGAAAGTTCCGGCAAAAGGGCCCAAGTCGATAATGTGGTCTGCCGCTTTGATAATTTCTTCGTCGTGTTCCACCACCACCAATGTATTGCCTTTGTCCCGGAGTTGTTTTAGGGTTTGAATCAATTTGTTCGTATCCGCCGGGTGCAGTCCGATGCTCGGTTCGTCCAACACGTAAATAGCTCCGGTTAATCCGCTACCTAACGACAAAGCCAAACGGATGCGCTGCACTTCTCCACCCGACAGGCTATTCATAGTGCGATTCAGATGGAGATATCCCAATCCTACGTTCATCAAAAAATTCAAGCGGTTTTTTATTTCTTTCAAAATCCTTTCCGCTACTTGTTTTTCGTAAGAAGAAAGCTGTAATTCCTCGAAAAATTTCACCAATTCTTCCACCGGCATTTCCACCAAATCGCCTATGTTTTTATCACCCACATACACATAAAAGGCCTCCTTACGCAAGCGTTTGCCAAGACAAGCCGGACAAACGGTTTTGCCCCGGTAACGCGAGAGCAGGACACGGTTTTGAATTTTGTAGGATTTGCTTTCAACTTTTTTGAAAAAATCATGGATTCCGTCAAAATATTCGTTTCCTTCCCACACGAGGCGTTTTTGGGCTTCGGTCAAATCTTTCCAAGGCGTGTGTACCGGGAAATCGAACTTATGTGCATTGCGCACCAAATCGTCTCTGTACGAACTCAATTTTCGTCCCGTCCAAGGAGCCACCGCACCTTCGTAAACGGATTTAGCGGGATCGGGAATTACTTTCCCGGGATCGATACCTATCACACTTCCGTAACCTTCACATACCGGACAAGCACCGTAGGGATTGTTAAAACTGAACAAATGTACCGAAGGTTCGGGAAATTCCATGCCGTCGGCTTCAAACTTATCCGAAAAATCATAGCGTTTTTTAGTCGCCCAATCGGTCAAGGTCAAGTATCCGCGCCCTTGAAAAAAAGCCGTTTCGACGGATTCGGAAATCCTGTTTAGGTAATCATTGTCATTTTGCACAACGATACGGTCGATAATCAACTCGAAATCCCGAGGAATTTCATTTCCGGGCAGTTCCAACAACCGATCGATGTCCCATATTTCATCTCCGGCCAAAATCCTGCTGTAATTTTGATTTTTTAAAATTTGTAACACCTCTTTCGGCGAACGCTTGGTCTGCGGTAATTTAACGCTCAAAATCCATCGCGAACCTTCCTGCCGGCGGGTTAAAAAATCCAAAACATCTTGAGTCGTATGCCGGACCACCGGTTTGCCGGAAACGGGGGACACGGTCTTCCCTATTCGGGCAAATAATAATTTCAAATAATCGTAAATCTCGGTAGCCGTTCCCACGGTGGAACGTGCATTGGCCGATGCGGTTTTTTGTCTGATAGCCACCGTAGGTGCCAAATTGCGTATGGCTTTGACACGAGGTTTTTCGATTTTTCCCAAAAACTGACGGGCGTAGGTGGAAAGACTTTCAATATAACGCCGTTGACCTTCGGCATAAAGGACATCATAAGCCAAACTCGATTTACCGCTACCCGATAGTCCCGTTATGACGGTAAATTTCCCGAGCGGGATTTTTACATCAATGTGCTTGAGGTTGTGTTCGTGTGCGTCGAAAATTTCTATGAATTCCGGGCGAGGCATATTAAACGTAACGGATTTTGCAAAGATATGTTATTTCAACGGCAAGAGAAAACCCGGCGAATTGCCTCTTCACGAAAAGTCATTATAAATAACAAACCAAATTCTCCAAGCGTATTATCATTAAAAAAACTATTCACCACTCACTAAATTCCTCCAAAAAATTACTCATTGTCAGTTGAAATCGGTTTCCGTATCTTTGTGGTTATCAAAAAAACGGCTATGGAAAATTTCCACGACTTCGATAAAAAATGGCAACAATATTGGGCCGAAAACAAAACCTTCAAAGCTTACA
>JAMONI010000021.1 GCA_027065935.1 Flavobacteriales bacterium
CCAAGTGAAGATGTTGTCTCCGGCTCGGATTATTGACGGGATTGAAAAAAAATCTTGCTGCGAAATTACCCCCTTCTTCGAGTTTATTGTCCGAAAAACCTTCGGTATTTTTCCCCTTATTGGTAAGCGCCAACTGAACGCCCGCTTTACCGTCAAAGAGCGATGTATTGCTAAAATGAATCCCCGCGCCCCACCTGAAATCCTGTAATGCTCCAAGCATTGCCCGTTCTACGAAAGGTATGTAGTTACTGCTTGTCAAAACATCGAGCGAGGTAGGTTCGGCTTTGCTTCCCAAGGCGATTTTTCCGAGTTTACACCCTTCGTATTGAACATACATGTCGCGAAATCCGATTTGCGCACCGAAAAAATTCACTTCGATTTTGTATTTGAACAAATCCGATAAGTTTCCCTTTGTCGAAAAGTGTATGCGCCGGAATTCATTTCCGATTTGCCATTTGTCTGCCTTATCGCGTTTGAGAAATGTATAGTCGAATTGGATGCGACCGTTGATTTTAACCTTTGACTGCGCCTGCACCCGAGTGTTCCATATCAAACTTATTATTATAAAAACCCAAAACTTTGTTTTCATCGGTCATTTTTTTAAAAATTCTCAACAAAATTATTATGAAAAATAACCCGAACAATGACAAAAATCAAATTTTTAAGCTATGTAAATTCCAAACAACAAAGACGTAACATACATACCCGTGAAGTGTAACATCTATTTGGCTCTCGGATGATATTTTTCAAGCGCTTCTTTGATTTGTTTTTGACTCATATGGAGGTATATTTCCGTAGTGGTTATATTTTCGTGTCCGAGCAAAAGTTGAATACTGCGCAAGTCGGCACCGTTGTCCAGCAAGTGGGTGGCAAAACTGTGGCGCAGGGTGTGAGGACTGATATTCTTGGAGATTCCGGCTTTTCGCGCCAAGTCTTTGATAATGAGAAAAATCATGTTGCGCGTGAGTTTTTTGCCGCGCCGGTTGAGGAAAACATAATGTTCATGTCCGCTTTTCGGCTTGATTTCCCTGCGGATGTATTGCAAGTAATTTTTCATAATCTTTTGTGTATGATTGCCCACCGGTACAAACCGGTGCTTACCGCCTTTACCCACAATCCGAAGAAAACCTTCTTCGAAGAAGATATCACCGAGTTTTAAATTGACCGTTTCCGACACACGCAATCCGCAGGCATACATCACTTCGAGGATAGCCTTGTTGCGCTCGCCTTCGGGTTTGGACAAATCGATAGCTCCGACGAGCCGGTCGATTTCTTCGACGCTGAGTACTTCGGGAATCTTACGTGAAAGCTTAGGAGAGTCGATCCAATCGGCGGGATTGGCATCCATTATATTTTCAAGCACCAAGAAAGAAAAAAAACTACGCAGCCCAGAGATGATTCGCGCTTGCGACAAGGGGCTGAGCAGGTCGGAAATATGGTAAATGAACGCTTGCAGATTTTCTTTATTCAAGTCGGACAAACCGGCGGGTTTTTCGTTTCCGTTTTCAACAAAATCAACGAATTTATACACATCCGACAAGTAGCTTTTTATGGAATTATCGCTTAGCGATTTTTCCAGTTTCAAGTAATGCTTATACTCGGTAACGATATTTTTTAAAGCTCCATTCATCCGGATGAAAGTTTAGGCGGGATTGACAAACAGGCATATTCCGAAAAAAATTGTAACTTGTAAAACACAAATCTTGTCATTTCACGACAATTGGTATTATTTTTGATGAAAATTACAAAAAATTTACACGTATGAAAAGATTGAAAGTTTTTTCGGTTATTTTGTTCTTGGGATTTGCATTGATGTCGCATGCACAAGATTTCCGAATCGGTTTGTCGTTGGCCCCTACCATTTCCTTCAACAAAGGAATGATTAAAAACAACGACAGTTTTGTGATTTCGGACAGTTTGAAAAGCGGCGGACTGGGTTTTAAAGGCGGCCTGTGGGCCGATTACGGCTTTGCCAAGAATTATTATTTACATTCCGGAATTTTGATTCACAGCCGTAATTTCCATTCGGATTATTCCAACATGAAAGTTACTACCGTTGAAATCCCTTTGGCTTTGAAAATGCGTTCGAACGAAGTGACGGACAATATCAGGATATTGGGTTTCTTCGGCGCCACCTTGGATATCAACGTATCGGCCAAAGCGGATAACGTGGTGGTCAACGACCAAATTAACAAAATAGGCAGTTCGTTTATTTTCGGTGCGGGAGCCGAATATAATGTGGGTTTCGGCAACATCAACTTCGGACTTTCCTATCATTTGGGGATGACCGATATTATGAGCGTCGATTATTTCCGCACCATTCCCCGTCATTTATCCGTTGATTTCGCTTTCTACTTCAACTAATCCGTCTATATCACATGAAGCCTTGTGGCGTGGGCGGACATGTCCGCCCACGCCACACTTTTTTTACGCAAATATTCCGGAACGGTCTTGATGTTGAACACAAACGGATTTTTTAAGGCTTTCAGTTCGTCCCAATCCAAAGGCATGGACACTGCGGCCTGCGGAGTGGCGCGCAACCCTAACGGCATGCTGAATGTTTGAAAAGCCCTGTTGCGGTAAATATCCACCAAAAACCTGCTTGCTCTTTTATCTTTTCTCAATTCCAGAGTGGCTTGCCGGGGAAACCGTTCGATAATCTTTTTAGCGACATCTTCGGCGGCTTTGAACACTTGATGTACCGTATATTTTTGCAGAACCGGACAGACGATATGTACGCCGCGCTTTCCCGAAGTTTTCACAAAAGGACGGTATCCCAATGCTTCCAATACCGGCTTGATTTCCAATGCAAAATCACGCACCTCTACAAAAGAAGCTCCTGCGGGAGGGTCCAGGTCAAATACCATCAGATCGGGAGATTCCCAATGCGGTTTCCGAATATTAAGGACATGAAATTCAAGCGTATGCATCTGAACGAACCAAATCAACCCGGCTATGCCGTTGATAACCAGATAATCAACGAGCTTGTGTTTGCCCATCCTTACTATTTCCATCCACCCGGGATGATGAGCCGGAACGTTTTTTTGAAAAAAAGAATAACCGCCCGCCCCTTGCGGATAACGAACAAACACCGACGGACGGCCGGCATTGATTTTCAACAATATTTCCTTAACGGCCAGATAATAATCGACAACATCCCGCTTGGTATATCCTTTTTCGGGAAACATTACTTTTCCGGGATGCGTAATGCGGATGGACTTGCCTTCCACATTCAACATGTAAGCTTCGGCAGTCATTCTAAAGATGCGATTTTATGCGTCGGGCTATTTTTTTGCCCGCTACTTTTTCTATTTCTTCTTGAGAAGCCTCACGAATTCGTTTCACCGATTTGAAATGCTTCAAAAGTTTAACCGCCGTTTTTTCTCCGATGCCGGGAATTTGCGTCAAGCTGACCGACACGGATTTTTTTTGCCGTCTTTTCCGATGCAACTTCAATCCGAACCGGTGGGCTTCATTCCGTATATGTTGCAATACTTTAAGCGTTTCGGATTGCTTGTCCAAATACAACGGAACGGGATCACCCGGACGGTAAATTTCTTCCAATCGCTTGGCTATGCTCACCACGGGAATGTGTTCCAATCCGAGCATTTTTAAACTCTTGCGTGCGGCAGACAATTGGCCTTTGCCTCCGTCGATGACGATAAGGTCGGGCAGGGATTGTTCTTCATCGAGCATCCGGCGGTAGCGCCGGAATACGGCTTCTTCGAGCGAAGCGAAATCATTATTGCCTTCCACGGTTTTGATTTTAAAATACCGGTACGATTTTTTGTCGGGCTTGGCGTCTTTGAATACCACGCACGAGGCGGTTTTTTCCGTTCCTTGCGTGTGCGAAATGTCAAAACATTCGATATGCCGCGGTTCGGCGGGAAGACGCAAATCGGTTTTCATCCGGTTTAATATGCGCCGGGTATGGGCTTCCGGGTCCGTGTGTTGCAAGCGTTTGAGTTTTTCGAGCCGGTAATATTTGGCGTTTTTTAGGGAAAGTTCGAGCAGTTTCAGTTTATCACCGCGTTGCGGAACGGTTTGTTTTTTATCGAAAGGCAAGTCCAGAGCAAAGGGTACAATCATTTCTCGGGCGGCGGTTCGGAAACGGCGATGGATTTCGACTGCGGCCAATTCGAGCAATTCTTTGTCGGTTTCGTCCAAACGCTTTTTCATTTCCAAATGATGCACACGAATTACCGCCCCGTTGGCCACTTCCATGAAGTTTACGTATGCCGTATCGTTATCCGTAAGAATGGAATACACTTCCACATTGCCGATTTTGGGGTTGACCACGGTGGAACGCGCTTGATAACGCGCCAAAGCTTCGAGTTTTTCTTTGTAAAATTGCGCTTTTTCAAATTCCAACTTGCGCGCGGCATCTTCCATCTGCTTGCGGAAGTAATCCGAAACGGGTTTAAA
>JAMONI010000022.1 GCA_027065935.1 Flavobacteriales bacterium
TTATGATGAAAATGATAAGGAAATAGAAGTGCCGGCTAAAAAACAAAAGGATGCGTTTGCCATGTTGGATACGGCCTTGGGTTGGGAAACGGAATATGAGGCGGTAAAGCTTATGGCGGAAAAACTATATAATAAAATCGCTAACAAAGATTTACCTAAATCTCTTTTGCAAAAGTTAATGGTATATTATGAACGCCGCAATGAGCCGCGAACCATTTGGCTGATAAGTTACGATTTCGGTCGGATGATGGGACGGTATAAAAACGAAAAAGGATTTTTGGAACAAATCCTGAAAGACTGGATTGGCAATAATACTTGGGAGGGGCGTAAAGTAAACTTTTATAATGAAGTCCGCCGTTTGTATGCCGTAGCGGCACGGTGGGCGGAACTTTGGTATAGGGATAAAAATTAATTGGACTAACTTAAAAATTATATAAAATGGTACCACAAGATTATCAAAATCATCCACAACAAAGAAACCAACAGCAGAATGCGGTTTTTAATCCGGATTGGATAAAAAAAGGTGCAGATGAGAAGATGATTGAATTTTCCAAAGAGATGGGAAAATATCTAAAAAACAAAGGAGTTTCATCTTCTCAATTAAGAAATATATATGGAGAAATAATGCGCATCAAATTAAAAGGCCTTAAAAAAGAAAAGACAGCATTTTATTTGCTTCAACCGAAGATAGCATACAATGCAGTAAGAATTTCATCATATGGCACGCAGAAAGCTTTTAAGGATTTTATTAATAAGGCCATAACACCTGCATTAAAAGCAGTGGATGTGGAAGATGAAAAAACCTTCAACAATTTCCATAAGTTTTTCGAATCCATTTTGGCATATCACAAATTTTACGGAGGAAAATAAAAAATATCAGTTATGAAAAAGTTACAAAAAAAGTACATTTTAAAAGGCATAATCATTGCCGAAACCGGATTGCATATAGGTGGTACCAACCAACAAATGGGTATCGGCGGGCCGGATAATTTGGTCATTCGTAATCCGCTTAAACAATTACCGATTATTCCCGGAAGTTCCTTAAAAGGAAAAATGCGATCACTTTTGGAATTGGTTAAAGGCGCTTACGGCGATAAAGGAGCCGTAGGAAACAAGAAGGAAATTACGGATTTATTTGGCACTTCGGCGGATAAAGATAATCCCGATACACATGCTTCCCGCCTCATCGTCAGGGATGCGGAATTGAGTTATGACGACAAAAATCCCGACGATGTTAAAAAATGGGAAAATACCGATATGTTATATTCCGAAGCCAAAACCGAAGTGGTGATTAACCGGCTCACTTCCGCCGCTACGCCGCGAACTTTTGAACGCGTGCCGGCCGGAGCGGAATTCGAATATGAAATGGTGGTAAATATTGTGGCGGAAGACGATAAAGTAGGTAATGTTGAAAAAGCTCTCATGAAATTGCTCGCCGAGGGAATGGAACTTCTGGAAATGGATTATTTGGGCGGAAACGGTTCCCGCGGTTATGGGAAAATTAAATTTAAGGATACTACAATTAAAGAATGGAGTTTCAATGAAAAAGGCTCGGAAGAGAGATATATAATTATTTTAAACCCTTTATGGAAAGAAAATGAAACAAACATTTTCCATAGCCAAACTTTATTTCCGGGAGCCATTGGCTTTGATGTCCGAAAAGAAGGATGAGTTTCAAAACGAAGTTTTGATGCTTCCTTCGGATATGATCAAGGCGGCACTCATGTCGGCATTGGCAATGGTGGGCACGCAGGTGGAAATAGATAAATTAAACGAAGGTCTGATAGTAAGTTCGGCTTTTCCTTTCTTTGAGGAGCATTATTTCTTTCCGCGGCCTATGAGCGCGCTTCCGGTAGAACATCCCACTAGAAATCCCAAGAACCGGAAAACGGTTAAGAAAATCCGCTTTATCGAAAAACCGTTGTTCGAAAAGGTGCTTCGCGCAGAGAAATTTCTCGTAAAGGAAGAGAACTTCATTCACGGAAATAAATTTCTTGTGCAGGATAAGAAAAAGTTTGCTTTACAAGCGGCGGATGGCTCCGATATGGGCGAAAAAATCTACGATACTCAGACCGTAGGACGGGTAAGTTTGGGAAACCTGATCGTTTTGGGAACAGGCAAAAAAGGAAGTCCGTATTATGTGTCCCGCACTTATTTTCGCCAAGGAGGCGGATTGTTTTTTATTTATAAGACCAAGGATGAAGAACTTTTCCGGAAAGCCATGGACATGTGGCAATCCGAAGGTACCGGAGCCGACAGACGGATAGGGAACGGACATTTTACATATAAATTGACGGAAATCGATTTGGATGTTCCCGACAATGCGGACCGGCAAATGATATTGTCCAAATACATTCCCGAAAAGGATGAAGTGGCAAAAGGATTGTTATCCGGTGCTTCTTATATGCCGAGTGTTCGCGGCGGCTATGTGGCCGGCACTTCGAAAGAAGCTTATGCACATTGGCTGAAAAATAAAATTACGGTATTGGACGAAAGTTCCGTTTTCCCAAAATCTTTTGCATTGCAAGGCCGAAATGTCATGGTATCCAATGAAAAATTGGAAGCCGTGTTGGGACATAAGGTTTACCGGGACGGCCGGGCGATTTCCATTCCTATAAAAATTACCGAAAATGGTTGAAAAAATTAAATCATCTACTTATACACTAAATATTCAAACCTTAACACCGCTTCATATCGGCAGCGGAAATACGCTCATGAAAGGGACGGATTATTTTGTGGACGGTGATCGATTAGGTAAAGCGGACCTGCGGAAATTGTATGAAATTATTCAACGTTTGAACATAGGTTTGGAACGTTGGACCAATTACATTGAAGCCGGAAAGGATATTTTTGAAGAGGAATTGCAAAAGCGTGGAATTAAATTGGAAGACGTAAGCAAGGAAATCATTCCCATCAAAAATCGAAAAGGCAAAGAACTTTATGAATTTATCCGCAACCAATTGACCGGCAATCCCATTATTCCCGGCAGTTCTATTAAGGGCGCCATTCGGACGGCTTTGTTGGCGCCGGTGTTAAAAGAGTATTATAAAGGTAAATCAAATTTAGTATTGCGAAAAGCAATTAAAGAAAGTAAGGGCAAAAAATATTTGGATAAATTTGATACGAAAATTATTGCAGATTTACTAAAAATCGATGCAACAAAAAATTATAATCCGCAAAATGATATAATGAAATTCATGAAAATATCGGATGCGGAATTGGATAAAGATTTCCTATCGGTAGATTTGATGCAAGTTTTAAATATGAATGAAAACGATGAATGGTACATAAAAAATCAATTAACGCAATCAAGGGAATATGTAGAAGGAAGCACGTCGTTCAAAATAAGTTTCGATTCAAGGTTTTGGGAGAACAATTCGTTTGGAATTAATAATATTCTCTCCTTTACAAATAAAGTTAATCAACATACTTTATATTTACTTGAAAAGGAGTTCAATTATTTTAAGGATGATTTAGAGGATAATTTTATTGAAGGGAAATTAGGCGAACTCATTTTAGAGAATCTAGATCAGCTTATATCTGAATTTAATAAAATAGATAGGGAAAAAGAAATAATTATTCGCATGTCTTCCGGAAGCGGATGGGATTTTATGACAGGCGGATGGTTTAAAGAAATAGCGGATGATAAAGATTGGAAGACTTTCAAACAATTTATTAGACCGAGGCGTTATTTTGAATACCCTTTCCCTAAATCACGTAGGTTAACGTCTGATTTGGAATTTCCCGGATTTGTGAAAATTTCTTTTAATACCCAATAATATGTCTAATGCCGTTTTAGTTATTACATTGGGAAACAGAGACTTGCAATTTGACCGATCAATTGAGGGATTGCAAGTGTATGAAACTAAAAAGGATTGGTTTTTTCCTAATAATGATGATCGGAGCATGTTTGTTATAAATACTCGCGGAAATCCTTCATTTTTTGAAATAAGTAAAAAATTATTTGCTGAATATGATCTTTGGAATAACTATGCCGTTTATCCAATGATTGAGGAGAATTTAAAATATTTTAAAGAGAAAAAAGGTAGTTTTCCAGATAATATAATTTTAGTGGCTACCAATCAGACACCGGCTGATATACAAGATACTTTTTGGACGGCGAAATTTTTACAAAAATTATTGGCTCAACAGTATTCAATTAATGTTGAAATTAAAGAATTTAGTTTTCCTCCCACCGATTTAAAATTTTTATTGCCGTTTTTTATAGAACTCTATAAACAACTACACAATCAATTTAAGGAAATTTTTGTGGGTCATAGCGGAGGTACGCCGGCTATGCGTACCGCTACAATTCTAGCATCTTTATCGGATAATTTTGTCAGGGAATTTTTATCCGTTGAAGCACGATCAAAAGGAATAATAACCGAAAATGCTCAGT
>JAMONI010000023.1 GCA_027065935.1 Flavobacteriales bacterium
CTGGAAACCATCCTCAAAGAAAAAGTCCTTGTCAACGAAGCCAAACTCGATACCGTCATCACCAAAAACATTACCCGGGAAGCCGTAAAAGAACAAGCACGCCAACAACTCAATTACATCAAAGCCCAAGCCGGCGGCTTGGAACAAGTGTTGGAAATGTATAACAAAAATACCGAAGAAGAACTGCTGGAAACCATCGCCGATTTTAATTACAAAAGAGAATTGGCCGCCGCCATGCAAAACCAAATCACCGAAAACGTCGAAATCACCCCCGACGAAGTAAAACAATTCTTCGACAACATCCCTCAAGACGAACTGCCCGAATTTTCCACCCAAGTCGAATTGCAACAAATCGTCATTAAACCCGTCCCCGACAAAGAAGAAGAGGAACGCATCATCAAACGGTTGAACGAAATACGCAAAGCCGTGTTGAACCGCGACAAAACCTTTCGCGCTCAAGCCGTATTATACTCCGAAGACCCCGGAACACGAACCAACGGCGGACTGATGACCATCGATAAAAACACCCCTTTGGTTCAAGAATTCAAAGATGCCGCCTTCGCCCTGGAAGAAGGCGAAATTTCAAAACCTTTCAAAACCGAATACGGTTGGCATATCGTCACGGTAGATAAAATCAAAGGCCGCAAACGCGACGTCCGACATATCCTGATGATTCCCAAAGTCAAACAAAAAAATATCGACCAAGCCAAAAAACACCTCGAAGAAATACGCGATAAAATCACCAAAGGATTGTTGACGTTTGAAGAAGCAGCCCGGAACTTTTCCGACGACGAACATTCGGCCAAACTCGGCGGACTGATGATCGACCCCAATACCAACGAAAGCCTTATGGAAGTAACCCGCCTCGACCCTAAAATTTACGGCCAATTGGTAGGACGTAACGAAGGCGACATAACCGATATCATTCGCGAAAACGACCCCTTGGGGCGTGTCGTGTTCAAAATCTATAAAATCAAAAGAAAAATACCCGCCCACACCGCCGACTTCGTAAAAGATTACGCCAAAATAGCCCAAATGGCCTTGGAAGCCAAAAAAAACCGTATCGTCAACAATTGGATTAAAGACCGCTTGAAGAAAATTTACATCCGGATAGCCGGTGAATATAAAAATTGTAACTTTGAAATAAACTGGACAGGAAATGAACAAGGTTGATCAAACATTCGAACACCTGACAAGAAAATATCCCGAACTTAAAGCCGAAATCGCCAAAGTTATCGTCGGACAAGACGATATTATCCATAAAATACTGTTGTCCATACTGGCCGACGGACACAGTTTGCTCATCGGCGTGCCGGGATTGGCCAAAACCTTAATGATACAAAGCCTGGCACAAGCATTAGACCTGAGTTTCAGCCGGATTCAATTCACCCCCGACCTGATGCCTTCCGACATTTTGGGTAATGAAATACTCGATGCCAACCGGAACTTTAAATTTATCAAAGGACCTGTTTTCGCCCATATCATTCTGGCCGACGAAATCAACCGGACCCCGCCCAAAACCCAATCCGCTTTACTGGAAGCCATGCAAGAAAAAAAAGTGACCGTAGCGGGTAACGACTTTACATTGGAAAAACCCTTTTTTGTATTGGCCACCCAAAATCCCATCGAACAGGAAGGCACCTATCCGCTCCCCGAAGCCCAACTCGACCGGTTCATGTTTTCACTATACGTGGACTACCCCTCCGAACGCGAAGAAATTGATATCGTAACCAGAACCACTATCCCGTCTAACCAAACCATCCGGCCTGTTTGGACTAAAGATGACATCTTAGCCTTTCAAAATTTAGTACGACAAGTTCCCGTCACACCCAATGTGGTACAATATGCCGTTGGTGTGGTTCGTCGCACCCGGACGGGAAAAGACGCTCCCGAAATCGTCCGAAAATACATACGATACGGTGCCGGCCCCCGCGCTTCGCAATATATGATTCTAGGCGCCAAAGCCCATGCCCTAACGCAAGGCAAACTCGCACCCGATATCGAAGACGTTCAATACGTCGCCGAAAATATCTTGCGACACAGAATTCTACGCAACTACAAAGCCGAAGCCGAAGGAATCACCGAAAAAGAAATTATAGCTAACATACTGTAAACGGTTCATTAACCTTTTATCTGATAATCCGTAAAACAAATACCGGCCTCGAACTGTATAAGAAAAACGGAACACTCGAGAGTAACCCCATCCCCCTCTCATTCTCAATACAACCGCGTGACCGGCACCGGAAGGGGAAAAATCTCAAAAGAACACGCATATAACTCACCACACATCGCAACATCCTACGACACGTGCCATAAAACTTCCGTAAAACGAAACCGGAGCACAATCTAAACCTTTCAACGATTTTTTTTTCTAAATTTGTCCGCATTAATTTTTCCCGATGAAAGATTTCATTCGTTTCTTCCTAACTTGGTATTTTCCCGTTCTCGGAAGTATGTATTTTATTTACTTGCTTACCGGTTCGGAACATATCTCCGACCCTTTGAATTTAGCCGTTCCAGCTTTAGCCGTCACCATGTTGTTCGGCTATCATAAATATATTACCAAAAAATTAACCTAATGAGTAGTAAACAAATAGAACTTATCGGCTATGCCGCCACTGCGGTTTTGATTTTTTCATTTGCCGTCAACGATTTTTTAACTTTCAGAATAGTCAATTCCGTAGGATGCCTCTTATTTGTAGCTTACGGCATATTAAAAAAGGCCACGCCTGTAACCGTGACCAATTTGGCTATCGTGGCCTTAAATCTGTACTATATCATCCAAATGCAGCCGGGGCATTAAAAATAGCCCAATTCCAGATTTTCAAAGTAATTCTTATTACGGGAAACGAGCTTCAACTGAAACTCACCCAAGTTAATTTCGTCGAACTCCTGCTCAAACGGCTTATTGGTTCGGACGGAATAAATGATGTCTTCGGCCGAAATCAATCCGTCGGACCTTCCCGACGCAATGGCGTTGACCAAAATATAATAAGTCCCTTTTTGGCGAAATGCCGTTTGAATCACCGACTTGTCCGTAGTCAAAATCAAAGTGCGTTCTTTACTTGCCAAAACCAAAACGCCTTTCTTAACACTTACCTTGTATTTACCGTCAACAAATAAACTTTTGTTTAACGGACTGATAAGTTTTACAAAATAAAACTCGGAAAACAAAGCTTCGGGGGTTTGGTCGAACGCTATTACCAAATTATTACCTTCTTCGTGGAAGGATACATCATACGATTTTCCCCAGGACGTCATGGGGGTTGCTATAAAAAACAGTAACACAACGATGAAATGTAAGCTTTTCATGGCTTTACCTTTTTTTTCGGTGACAAATATATAAAAAAAATTTAAATTTTATAACAACATTACATTTACACGCTATTTTTTAACACATTTTATTTAACGTCACCAACCAAAAGATTAAAAAATCATAAATTATCTTATGTTTTCTCAACTCATTTTACACATATCAATAATATTTATTAGCTTTACATCGTAATTTTTCAATTTTCAAATCCATGCGAGTAAAGCAAAAAAAATTTCATTTCGAGTGTCTTTCCTGCGGTTATGAAATCGACGGGTTCGAAGAATGGTTCGGCAACCATCAATCTTGTCCGCAATGTGGAGGCAATCAGGTTTACACGGTATATGCCACGCTGAAAGAAAACCTGATCGACTTACTCAAGCCCGACAAACCCGTCCAAAGTCTTTGGCATTATTTTGATTTCCTACCACTTAACCATACTGAAAATATCGTTTCGGACGGTGAAGGCGTATCACCGATCCAACGCTGGAAATTCTTGGAAAATTTTGCTTCCGAACATTACGGCTTACACATCGAAGTTTACGTAAATCGCAACGACTACAGTCCGGCTACAGGCACCTTTAAAGACAAAGGTGCTTCGCTTGCCGCAAGCGTTTTGAAAGAACACGGTATCAAAGAATACGTGGTAGCCAGCACGGGCAATACGGCCAATGCTTTCGCACAATATTTGGCCAAAGCAGGGATATCGGCCAGTATTTTTGTACCACAGGATTCGCTTCGCGAAAATTTCGTGCATATAGGCTCTTTAGGGCAAAAGGTGTATATCGTCAAGGGGGATTATGCCTATGCCAAAAAACTCGCCAAGGAATATGCCGAAAAATACAACGTGTTGATTTCCATAGGCAATATGGACCCGCTCCGCTTGGAGGCCAAGAAGACCACGGCCTTCGAAATCATTCGCCAGCTCGGAAAAATGCCCGACGTTTACATTCAAGCCATTAGCGGCGGCACCTCGCCTTTGGCGTTGGAAAAGGCCTTTCACGACTTCGGAGATTTGGATATTTTGGGAAAAATGCCCCGCATGATTTTCATCCAAGGCGACC
>JAMONI010000024.1 GCA_027065935.1 Flavobacteriales bacterium
ATCCGAAAAATCTTTAATTTTCATACATTTGCACGTGATGAAAGTAACCACACAAAAAATAGCAGACCTGTTGAACGGGGAACTTGTCGGCAACGGCGACATTCCCATTACCGAACTGGCCAAAATTGAAGAAGCCGAAGAAGGTTCCATCACCTTTCTGGCCAACCCCCTTTATACGCCTCACGTTTATACGACGGGGGCCTCGGCCATCGTGGTGAGCAAAAATTTTGTTCCCGAAAAACCCATAAAACCCGTCTTAATCAAAGTGGACGACCCTTACAGTGCCTTCACCGACCTGCTGGAATGGTACAACGGGACCGTCTTCCAAAAAACGGGAATAGAACCCCATTCGTTTATCCATCCTTCGGCCAAAATCGGTAAAAACGTTTACGTAGGTGCTTTTGCCTATATCGACGAACAAGCGGAAATAGGCAACAACGTAAAAATATACCCGCACGTTTTTATCGGCGCTAACGTCAAAATAGGTGATAATACCGTCTTGTATTCCGGCGCGAAAATTTATCACGATTGCAAAATCGGAAGCAATTGTATCATTCATGCGGGCGCCGTCATCGGATCGGACGGATTCGGCTTTGCACCCAACGGAAAAGATTACAAAAAAATTCCTCAAATAGGCAACGTTGTGATAGAAAACAACGTGGAAATCGGAGCCAATACCACCATCGACAGGGCCACATTAGGGGCAACGCTTATCCGGTCGGGCGTAAAACTCGACAACCAAATTCAAGTGGGACACAACGTGGAAATCGGAGAAAATACCGTTATTGCCGCCCAATCGGGCATTTCGGGCTCATCCAAAATCGGAAAAAATTGTCAATTCGGCGGCCAATCCGGCGTGGCAGGCCACTTGAAAGTCGGTGATAACGTCAAAGTAGGCGCCAAAACGGGTATTTCCGGAAACGTAAAAGACGGAGAAACCCTTATCGGCGCTCCCGCCCTACCGGCCGACCGGTTCCGCAAGTCATCCATCCTGTTTAAAAAATTACCCGAACTTTACGAAGATATCAAACAACTGAAAAAACTCATCTCGGAAAAATCGGAAAAAGGGAAAAAAAAAGAAAAGAATGACTAAACAAAAAACCATTGCCCGTCCCGTGTCCATAACGGACGTAGGCTTACATACCGGTAAGAAAGTTACCATGCGTTTGGTCCCCGCTATGCCCAATCAAGGAATCGTTTTCGTCAGAACCGACCTCGAAGGCAAACCCGAAATAGAAGCTTCCGCCGAATTGGTCAGCGATACCATGCGCGGCACCACATTGGAAAAAAACGGCGTACGAATCAACACGGTGGAACACGTCTTGGCCGCCATCACCGGAATGGACTTGGATAACGTCATCATCGAACTCAACGCCTCGGAAGTTCCCATCATGGACGGCTCGGCCATGCCCTTCGTAGAACTCATCGAAAAAGCCGGAATAGTTGAACAAGACGCCGAACGCGAAGAATATATCGTCAAAGAAAATATCTCCTACATCGACCCCGAATCGGGAAGTGAAATGATACTCATGCCCGCCGAAAAATTTCAAGTCACCAGCATGGTGGATTTCGGCACCAAAGTTCTCGGCACGCAAAACGCTTACTTGAGAGACATCTCCGAATTTAAAGAACACATCGCAGGCGCAAGAACATTCAGCTTTTTACACGAACTCGAAATGCTGTTACGCAACGGACTCATCAAAGGAGGCAACCTCAACAACGCCATCGTGTTCGTGGACAAAGAAATCGACAACGCCACCATGGAGCTACTAAAAAAAGCTTTCGGAAGAGACGACATCGAAGTAAAACCCAACGGCATCCTGAACAACTTGACCCTGCGCTGGCCTAATGAAGCCGCCCGGCACAAACTGCTCGACATCATTGGCGACCTAACCTTGGTAGGTACTAAAATTCGAGGCAAAATCATTGCCAACAAACCCGGACACAAAATCAACGTGGCCTTTGCCAAAAAACTCAGAAAAATCATTAAAAAAGAAAAACGAGACAACGTCCCCAACATCGACCTCAACGCCCCTCCCCTGTTCGACCTGATAGAAATCCGAAAACGACTGCCTCACCGGCACCCGTTCCTGCTCGTGGACAAAATCTACGAACTGACCGACAAATACGTAATCGGAGTAAAAAACGTCACTTTCAACGAGTTTTTCTTCCCCGGGCATTTTCCCGCCGAACCCGTTATGCCCGGCGTGCTCATATTGGAGTCTATGGCGCAAACCGGAGGAATCTTAGTACTGGACACCGTAGAAGACCCCGAAAATTACCTGACTTATTTCCTCAAAATGAACAACGTCAAGTTCAAACGAAAAGTTCATCCCGGCGACACGCTGATTTTGAAAGCCGAACTGTTGGAACCCATACGAAGAGGCATTTGCCACATGCAAGCATATGCCTATGCCAACAACAAACTGGTAGCCGAAGCCGAAATGGTGGCCCAAATCGTTCACAAGGATAAAATTAAAAATTAATTTATGATTTCGCCCTTAGCCTACATCCACCCCGACGCACAACTGGGAGAAAACGTAACGGTACATCCCTTTTCGTTTATCGACGAAAACGTCGTTATCGGCGACCATACCGTCATAGGCCCCAATGCAACCATCTATGCGGGAAGCCGGATAGGAAAACACGGGCAAATCTTCCCCGGCGCCGTAATCGGTGCCATTCCGCAAGATTTGAAATTCGAAGGCGAAGAAAGTTTGGCCGTTCTGGGAGATTATGTCACCGTAAGAGAAAACGTAACCGTGAACCGCGGCACCAAAGCAAGCGGAAAAACCGAAGTGGGAAATCACGTACTGCTCATGGCCAACGCTCACATCGCTCACGACTGTATCGTAAAAGACCACGCCATCATCGTAAACAACGTGGCACTGGCCGGACACGTAGAAATAGGAGAATGGACCATCATAGGCGGACTGGCAGCCGTTCAGCAATTCGTAAAAATAGGCCCCCACGTCATGGTTTCGGGAGGCTCGTTGGTCCGAAAAGACGTACCGCCCTTCGTACGTGTGGCCAAAGAACCGCTACAATACGTAGGTATCAACTCCATCGGATTGCGGCGTAGAGGATTTACCGACCCCACCATCAGGGAAATCCAAAATATCTACCGCGTGTTATACCTCAGCGGGATGAACATCACCAAAGCATTGGAATACATCGAAAAAGAGTTACCCGCCTCCCGGGAACGCGATATAATCATAAACTTCATCAAAAACTCCACCAAAGGAATCGTTCGCGGAAAATTCAAAGCCGACGAAGCCGATACATAACCGAAAACCGATAAAAATAACATATATGGCTACAACATCAGACATCAGAAAAGGTTTGTGCATCCGTCATAACAATGACATTTATAAAATCATAGACTTCTTGCACGTAAAACCCGGAAAAGGGCCCGCCTTCGTGCGAACCAAAATCAAAAGTCTTACCACAGGAAAAGTGCTGGACCTCACCATCCCCGCCGGTCATAAAATCGACGACGTAAGAGTGGAAACCCGAAAATTCCAATACCTCTACAACGACGGAACATACTATCACTTCATGGATGAAGAAACTTTCGAGCAAATACAATTGCCCGAAAACGCCATCGACAATCCGCAATTCCTCAAAGAAGGCGAAACGGTAACCATTCTCATCCAATCCGATAACCAAACCCCTTTAACCCTCGAAATGCCCGCAAGCGTAATTTTGGAAGTCACTCACACCGAGCCGGGCGTAAAAGGCAACACGGCTACCAACGCCACCAAACCCGCCACATTGGAAACCGGCGCTCAAGTAAAAGTCCCCTTGTTCATTAACGAAGGGGACAAAATAAAAATCAATACCGAAACCGGAGAATATATCGAACGGGTAAAAGAGTAGGAAAAACTGATTTTTGTTTTCTGTTTTCTCATCTTATTTTGACATCTTGCGTAGCAAAATTCCAAGAAAATGAGTGTACTTGTCAATAAAGATTCCAAAGTCATCGTGCAAGGCTTTACAGGTTCGGAAGGAACTTTTCACGCACAACAAATGATAGAATACGGCACCAACATCGTGGGTGGGGTAACGCCCGGAAAAGGCGGACAAACCCACCTCGACCGTCCGGTATTCAACACGGTCAAAGAAGCCGTGGAAGCTACCGGCGCCGACGTATCCATTATTTTCGTGCCTCCCGCCTTCGCTGCCGACGCCATCAAAGAAGCCGCCGATGCCGGCATCAAAGTCATCGTAGCCATTACCGAAGGTATCCCCGTAGCCGATATGGTTAAAGCCAAAGATTACATCAACCGGCGAGGCATCCGGCTGATAGGCCCCAATTGTCCCGGCGTAATCACCCCCGGCGAAGCCAAAGTAGGCATCATGCCCGGCTTT
>JAMONI010000025.1 GCA_027065935.1 Flavobacteriales bacterium
TATCGGTGTATTCCGTAATAATATACGTTTTCCAGCTTTGACAATTTGTTGTTTTTCATCATTCCGGATTTTTATTTTATTAGTGTTTCGATGACAAATATTTCGTTATGATCCGTAAGGAATTGTTTAATCGTATCTCCCTGTTTCTTCACCAAAAGGTCGGCGGATTGATAATACACTTTCTTAACGCGCAACAGGGCTTCGGGGCGTCCCGTTTCCGGATTGAGAACGGCATAATACGAACGTTTTTTAACATTGTAATTGCTTCCTTTGTCGATTCTTACTTTTTTTACTTTGGTTTCGGTTTCATATAAAACTTTTGAAATCCGGGCATATACCGGGAAGGCGACTACCAACGTAGGGTAAATACGGATTTTTCGTAAGGCGAGGGGAAAAGCCTCTTCGGGAGTGGAGGGATGCGAACCGCTTTGACTTTTCAGAATGAATTCCATAGCCGTTGCGGGTGATGAAGTGTAACTGTAATGTTCGGTGTGAACGAGTTCTTTTTTTCCTTTTCGGAATGAAAAAACGCGCACGGTAAATTCAATGTAGGCCTTATATCCCTTTAGGGTCACTTTAGCGGGATTATTGTTTCGGTCATACCGGGTGGTTTGATAATCGAAGGGGTCGAATTTTACGTTGATGTTCGAAACTTCGAGTAATTTGCCCACGGATTGTTCGCGCACTTCAAGCGGGTCGGTTTGCCGGGCTCTTTCCAAAACCGCTTCTTGGATTTTTTCGGCGATTTGACCGTAATATCGATCGGAACTTTTTATCATTCTCAATACACCGAGTTCATTTTCACTCAATACCGGATTAAAACGGCTTACGAGCATGTCGTCGGGTTCGAAATCAAAATTTTCCACCTGGTAGTCGGTATGAAGGGTTTTGCTTCCGGTTAGTTTTCCGTTTTTGTATCGTTCTTCGATTTTGAGGTTTCCTTCGATTTTTATCCAAGTGCCGTGTTTTCGGTTGTCGATAAATTTACCTTTTTCAATTAAACGTCCGTTTTCGTATCGTTCGTAGATGACTTCCCGGTCGTCGAGGTAGGTTTGCCACTCGCCGTGTTTTTTATTGTTTTGGTATTGTTCGGTTTTTCGGACTTTTCCGTCGCGGTCGTAAAAATGAATTTCTTTGTTCGGTCCCGAAAAAATTTCTTTGCTGATAAGCCGTCCTTCCTTATTGAATATTTTTACACTTACGGGTTGGCCGTTTTTGAATTTTGAGATTCGTTTTCCCGAATTTATGATTTCTTCTTTTTCGACCAGTTGTCCGTTTTCGTATTGTTCGGTGATGTAGGGGGTTCCGTTTTGAAAGTACAGATGTATGCCAACGGGTTTTCCGTTTGCGAATTTTCCTTTGAATTTTAACGAACCGTCGGGGTACCATGTTTGCTTAATGCCGTGAAGTTTGCCATTGCGATAAGACGCTTTTAAGGTACATTCACAGGTATTGGGTACGGGTTCGGAATCGTTGCTGAACAAAGTGCCGGTTAGGGGTATTCCGTTGTAGTAAAGCGTTCCGTTTTTAACGGTTACTTCGTCTTCAAACACATTTACTTGCGCCCGAAGCAACATGGCGGTTAGGGCGAGGGCCAAAAGCAAGGAGTTTTTCACGGATTTTATCTTTTAAAAACCTTGATTTTTTCGGATTCTTGCATCAACGTGCGAAGCAATTCTTTGCCTTGCACGACTTTTCCCACCGAGTATTGCGCACCGGCAACGGTGATCTTGATGATAACGGTTTGCGATGCATTCGGTTTGGTATAAAAGATGTCTTTTTCTTTAATTCCCTGCCGGGTGCCTGCATTGATATATACTTCGGTGACTTCTTTTTGCGTTCCTTTTTTTCTTTTGGCCAAGGCGGTAAAGGGGTGTGTCCGGTGTGTAAAGGATTTCATTTTTTCATACAGCGCATTTACCGTGTTGAAAAAGGCGTCTTTTTTGTCGCGCACGTATTTTTCCTTAATGTTTTCCGAGCTTGATCCGGGTAGTACCATCCAACTTTGTTGTTGTGATTCTCCGGTTTCAAAGTCGGTATGTTGCAAGGAAATGTAAATAAGATACAAATACCGCTTTCCGTTCCGCTTAAGTTTGGATGATAACGAATCGACACGGATGAGGGAGAATACTTGTTCGTCCTCGAGTCCGGGAGCAAAGCGAACGGGTTGCAAGCGGGTTTTCATGGCTTTTACGAGGGCTTGCGCTATATATTCGTATTCTTTGCCTTCTTTGGGCGGAATGCGTAAAATGACATATTCTGTCAGGCTATCGGCATATTTGTGGTATTGAAACAGGTAATCCCCTTCCTTGTAGAGTTTTTTGAGTTGTCTGCCGTAAATCAGTTTTTGGCGTTTGATGATTTTTCCGTTGCGGTAAATTTCTCTTTTTTCATAAGTGCTGTCGGGGGCGTAATAAACCCATGTTCCGTTTTTATGACCGTTGAGAAAACGTCCTTGTTCGATTAATTTTCCGTTGCGATATTTTTTTTGCAAGGTTTTTTGCCGGGTAACGGGGTCGAATTCCACCCACAGGCTGTCCAAAGTTTTTTCGTCTTTTTGCAAGTAATACAAGCGAATCAGGTTGTTGCCGGCATCGAAGGTTTTAACGCTAAATATTTCGCCTTCAAGTTTCGTAATTTCTTCACCTTCGGGTGTTTTTTTGCGCCGTTGAATCAATATTCCGTTTCTATACTCGCTCCATTCGGTTAAGTTTCCCGTTGGGTCATAATATTTTTGAACGCCGTCTTTTTTTCCGAAGCGATAATTTTCTTCAAGGACGGGCTTGCCGTTCGGGCCGAACTCCTCACGGTGTGACAGAAATCCGAATTCGTATATTTCCAAACGCTTGGCGGAGCCGTCGGAATAATTTTCACGTTGAACGCCGTGTTTTTTGTTGTCCATAAAATTTTCTTCCTTGAGCAAAACGCCGGCTTCCGAATGCCACTCCGTATGCACCAGTTCGCCGTTGATGTATTTTTTGACCGAACGCACTTGTCCGTTTTCATAAAACACGGAATCTTTTACCGGCAGACCGTTTTGCTTGAGCAAAATTCTTTTGATTCGCCCGTTGTCGAAATATTCATACTGCAGTCCGTTTGCGTTTCGGCTATTAATAGGATTTGCCCGGTTTGTTAACTCGTTATCGGGACCGGACGGCACGTCCGGTTTTTTGTTCCGCTTGGGTTTTTCGTCGGCTTGTCGGGTTTTATCCTCATGTGTTGCGCCTTTGATGCTTCCGTCTCTATTGTAAATTACGGCTTGTATGACCCGTCCGTTTTCGTAAACTTCTTTTTTCTTGATGCGACCGTTGGCATAATAGAGCGTTTTTTCTTGCAATGCTCCGTTATGATAGGTGAGTTTTTTAATGGTTTTGCCTTTGTCGTCCAAGTAAACATGCGTTCCCACGGGCTTGCCGTTTTCGTATTTACCTTTGAATTTGAGTTTTCCGTTTACATGCCATTCTCTTTTCAGGCCGTGAAGCAAACCGTTTTTGTAGGACGCCTTTAAGGTGCAGTCGCAGTCGTTGGGAATCCCGTCTTGACTGCTGAATAAAACGCCGGTGAAAGGTTTTCCTTCAAAATATATTTTTCCGTTATTTTCCGTTACTTCGTTATCGAAAGCGCCTTTTTGGGCAAAAGCATAAGTGCCGAACAAAAGCCCGAACAAAACAAACAGGGTTTTGCGCATAAATACAATTAATTTAGAATGTCCATCCGAGTCGTAAGGCCGCCGTTGTCAGGCCGGGAGCAATCGAAAACGTGTTTCCTTGTGCGAAAGTTTCTTCTTCACCGTCTTCATAAACTATTTTACCGTCCAAAAATTTGGAGTAGCGGATACCGAAGCCGATTTCCACGCCCAGATATAAATTTCGAGCGATAAAATAATCCACACCGGTCACAAATCCCGCACCTATATCGAGAGCACCTTTGTGGTCGTCATCCCAATTTACTTTTGTGATTCGGCCGACGCCGTCTCCGTCTTCCACTTCGGTTTTTTGGGTGTATTTGCCGTAAGCGAGCAAAAATTGCATTCCCGTATAAACGGATAAGTTATCGCCCCCGTGATAATGTTTTTCGAATCCGGGCATAAGTGAAATCCGGTAGCCGGTGGTAAATTCTTTTAATAAAGGGATATCATTGTCGGGGTCGGCTTCTTGTATGATGTCGGTTTGTTTGACGAACATCAGGCCGGCATTCAACCGGAACGCACGGTCGGAAGTTGAAAATTTTCTGTACTTAATCCCGTTTTCAATCAATGAAAAGATTGTTCCGCCATTGGAGGAAAAGATTTGGGCGGGATCGAAATTAATTTCCATACTCACCGTTCCGCTTTTATACGTAGCGGTTGCACCGGCTTGCGGTTCGTTTTCGTCGAAGATGTTGTTTTGGCCGTACACACCGGTAGTCAAATTAAAAGTAGCGAAAATGAAAATCAAGAATAATTTTTTCATTTTAATACGATTTTTAGCTCAAAAATATGAACGGGGGCAAACTTTCAAGTTATCTTTTTGAAAATCGGGGTGGTTTCCGTGAAAATCGATTTGTTTTGTATGAAACAGCCGGATTGGTTTTCTTGTTTAAGGGGTTAATCTGCCGGCATTTCGAATTTTACTCGTTAATCCGTCATAAAGTTCCGCTTCGTTTTTATAATTATCCGCATCAAAATACAGGTCAGGAGAAATTCCTTGGTGTTTGTTGTTTTCATTAGCCCCGACATATTCATACCTTTTAAATGAAACTCCGCCTCGTAATTTTGAATTGGGCAACGTAACGGGGATTCTGTCGATATAACCGGTATAAGGTTGTCCTACGGTGTCTCCGATAATTTTACCGCGTTTTGAATACGAAAATGCATATACAAAATCCGCTGCAGCGGAATAAGTGCCGGCAGAAGTCAAAACATATACTTTGCCCTTGAAAGCATTTGATTTCGCTTTTAGACGTCTTTCTTTTGTAGCAATGCTTGTAATGCTTCCGTTTTTCTTAAAAAAATAAATTCTTCCCATCCTTGAAAAATAGGCAAACGGATAAAAAGGATACATAAACCATTTTATATATCTTTTTCCGAAATATTTTTTAACGGCTTTGCCGGTTTTGATTTCATATTTTTGGTGCAAGCGGTAGGTTGTTACGTTAATGTAGGGAAATAACATTACGGCGTAAGAGGTAGTCCCGCCTCCGTTGTTTTTCAAATCTATGACCAAGGTCGTTAGGTTTTTGTTGTCGGACAGCCGGTTAAAAATACTGTCAAGGAAACTTTTATAATGCTTTTTGTTAATATTGGCAAAAGAATTGATTTTTAACACCGCTACGGTATCGTTTATCCGGAAAAAATCATATTTTCCGCGGGGCTTTTTTCGGTATGCATTAAGCGTTAATTGCGTGGTGATTATTTTTCCGTTTCGATTGACGGTTATGTTTATACTATCGGAAATTTCATATTCGATAAAAAAGTAATATGAAAAATATTTTCCTAAAAATTTCGGTTTTTGACTTTCAATATCACAGACCACATATCGGGTGAGTTTATTAAAATCGTTGCTTTTAATATTATTAACGGAAACAATTATATCTCCTTCTTTTAATTTTTCGGTTTCGGGTTTGGATACGTAAAACGTGTTCCCGGATATTTTAACCCCAAACGGCAATCTTGTCTTTTCCCGGTAATATTTTTTCCTTAAATGTTTTGAGATACCGATATTAGTGTGTGCATCGCCTATAAGATTTACGACGGCGGATAGTTTTTTGGAAAATTCATCGATTGAAATGCTGTCTTTTACGGACTTTTTCAAGTCGAGTATTTTGGTTTGCATATCGGTTTTGGAAACCTTAAAATACAAATCGGGATGTATTTGTTCGGCTTGTCTGAAAAAATAATCTATATCTTCAAGGGCTTCGTTTCGGGTTATGTATGTTTGTGAGAAAACATTATTAATAAATATCCAGATAAGCGGTAGGAAGGTTAATTTACTCATGGTTTTGCTATATTGATACGTATGCCTCGGTTTTTATATATGTAAGGCATGCGAAATTTCATAATCCGAAGTTAATAAAAATTACCGACAGTGCGTTCTAATTGTCTGTTATCGAGTTATGAAGCGGGTGAGGATTCGTGAGGTGTTCGTTCGCATTTACCGAAGTTTCCACCACTTTATTTTTAGTTTTTTCTTACTCGAAAAATAAAATCGTTATCATAAATTTCTTCTTCACACACAACAATTGCATTAAGTTTTTCGGTAGTGGATATCATTTTTTCGATAATGTAAAGATCCGGTTTTTTTATGACAAGTAAACGGTATTTCTCCTTTTTCGGACTTCCTTTGTACGGCATTCGCAACGGAAACAACCGAATTTTTATGATCTGCAATTTCTGTCGGGAACTCATCAATTGCTTCAAATTCATCGTCCCGATTAATGCAATCCGTCCATTTTTCGTTAATTTTTTCCGTTGTTATATCTGCCGAAACGCAATTCGCACTCCGTATTTCCCGGATTTTTATGTTGGATTTATACGTACGCCTACACTCCGATTGTGTATATTTTTACTTAAAACACGGCATCCGTCAAACCGGTTTATTGTTCACCCGTATCGATTTCTTCTAAAAGCCCGTCCAACGTTTTATAATTCTTTCTTATGAACCGTCTTCATTTTTATCATTCAATCAATCTGTTATCCGTTTTTAAACGGTTAAAAACATTTATTTTCGTAAGTAAATGCTTACGAACCGAATCCTGTGCAAAAACCCTTATAGCTTTGCCGTGTGATTCGGAAACAAACCGGAAAACGCAACAATTGAAATATTAACCTTAAAATAAATTGTTATGAAAAATCAAGTAAGTTTAATCGGACGTGTGGGACAAGACCCCGAAATCAAAATCTTGGACAACGGAACCAAATTGGCCAAATTCAGCTTGGCTACCAATGATTACTACGTTACGCGTGACGGCGAAAAGGTCGAACAAACCCAATGGCATAACATCATCGCCTGGGGTAAAACCGCCGAAGTGGTAGAACAATACGTTGGCAAGGGCCGTCTTATAGGTATCGAAGGAAAATTGGAATACCGAAACTTCGACGGAAATGACGGTAAAAAAGTGTATATCACCGAAATTCGCGCCAACGAATTGCTATTACTCGACAGAAAATAAAACGGAACTAAGAAAATCAAGAGGAGTTGCCTCCGGGTAACTCCTTTTTCTTTCATGTAAAGAGATTTGTTATCCGTTTTGAACGTTATTTCCCGCATCCCATGATTACATTTAACTAGTCGAAGAAAAAAACTTTTTCGATGTGGGCTACCGCTATTGATTTTATTTTAAAACTCAAAAAGCATTCCGCAAAGCTTCAATTGCGCATTCAAAAGCCGGGCGTTTCTTATTTTCCGGTTCTGTTTTGTATAAAAAACCGGACATAAAATCCGTAGGATATAAACCTTCAAGAAGAGAAGTTCCCGGTAATTTTCATAATTCAAACCGAACTGATGAATAGCATCTGCACGGAACGAAGGTATATCATTACGCAACAATATAAAAACAAAATCGCTCGGAATTAGAAAAAAATTGTAAATACGGGCAAAGACAATACTATCGTCATTTGGTATATTTTTCGATAAAAAACAATTCGCCATAACGGGCTTGGATAAAATTTATGTGATTTATCATATTTGGATGACCGCATAATTTGTTACATTTGTAATTCGGACTAAAACGAAAAAATATGAAAACATATAATTTTCCCAAGTTTATAGGCGACGCAAACGAAGCGGTTGCCCGTGTGGCACATAAAATAAACGAAGTGTGTGCTATTTACCCTATTACCCCCTCTTCTCCTATGGGCGAACATGCCGATGCATTAAGCGCCAAGGGAAGCAAAAATATATGGGGGCAAGTGCCTCGTATCATCGAAATGCAAAGTGAAGGCGGTGCGGCCGGTACCGTACACGGCTCGTTGCAAGGCGGTGCTTTGACCACCACGTTTACCGCTTCACAAGGCTTGCTGTTGATGATACCCAACATGTATAAAATTTCAGGTGAGTTATTGCCCACCGTGTTCCATATAGCGGCACGGACGGTGGCTACACACGCACTTTCCATCTTCGGAGACCACTCGGACGTAATGGCTGCACGTCAAACCGGCTGGGGTATGCTCTTCGGAAGTTCCGTTCAGGAAGCGCAGGATTTTGCATTATTGGCTCAAGTGGCATCTTTACGCTCACGCGTTCCGTTCCTTAATATTTTCGACGGGTTCCGCACATCGCACGAAATCCAAAAAATCGATGCCATTACCGATGAAATATACAAAGAAATGATGCCCGAAGACGATATCCTCGCCTTCAAACAACGAGCCTTAGATCCCGACGCCCCAAAACTTAGAGGATCGTCTCAAAACCCCGATGTATTTTTCCAAAACCGCGAACGCGCCAACCCCTTCTATCAACAAGTTCCCCGTATCGTTCAAGAAACTTTCGATAAATTTTATGAACTAACCGGACGACGCTATAACTTGTTCGACTATTACGGTGACCCCGAAGCCGAACGCATCATCATCCTGATGGGTTCGGGAGCGGGAGCCGTGAGAGAAACCGTGGACGAACTCAACAAACGCGGTGAAAAAACCGGCGCTTTAATCGTGAGATTATATCGCCCCTTCTCCGTAAAAGATTTTATCGAAGCCATCCCCGAAACGGTCAAGCACATTGCCGTCCTCGACCGCACCAAAGAATCGGGTGCCATCGGCGAACCGCTTTATATGGACGTGGTAAACGCATTCGTAGAATCGGGACGTCCCTTGCCTCGCATCATTGGAGGCCGCTACGGTTTGTCGTCCAAAGAATTCAACCCCCCCATGGTCAAAGCCGTCTTCGACGAACTGACCAAAGAAAATCCGAAAAACCATTTCACCGTAGGCATCGTGGACGATGTGACCCACACCAGCTTGGATGTGGATTATTCCTTTAAGGTGGCAACACGAGCCAAACAATTCTTATTTTACGGACTGGGTTCCGACGGAACGGTAAGTGCCAACAAAAACTCCATCAAAATCATCGGAGAAACCACCGACAATTACGTGCAAGGTTACTTTGTATATGACTCCAAAAAAGCGGGAGCCCGCACCATTTCGCACTTGCGATTCGGCCCCGACCCCATCTATTCTACCTATCTGATAGACGAAGCCGAATTTGTAGCCGTCCACCAATTTGATTTTATTCAAAAATTCAACTTCGCCGAAAAAGTAAAAAAAGGAGGCATTTTCCTGCTTAACGCACCGTTCGACAAAGACAAAATATGGGACCACCTCCCCAAAAAAGTGCAAGAAACCATCCTTGAAAAAGAACTGAAGTTTTACGTAATCGACGCCAGCAAGGTGGCTTATGAAGCCAAGTTGGGACGAAGAATCAATACGGTGCTTCAAACGGCATTCTTCGCCATTTCGGGTATCTTGCCGCAAGACGAAGCCATCAAGCGTATCAAAGACGCCATTGTCAAATCCTACTCGCACAAAGGCGACCACATCGTTCAGATGAACTTCAATGCGGTGGACACGGCTTTGAAATTCTTGCAAGAAGTAGATTATCCCAAGCAAGTCACAAGCAACCGCGAAATGGAACCCGTAATGGACCCGTCCGCACCCGATTACGTGAAAAACGTATTGGGAAAAATCTATGCTGGCGAAGGCGACAGCCTGCCCGTAAGCGCCTTTGAACCGGACGGAACTTTCCCTTTGGGAACATCCAAATTCGAACGTCAAAACATCGCCGACTTCATTCCCGTTTGGGACGACCCCGAACTGTGTACGCAATGTAATAAGTGTGTGGATATATGTCCGCACGCCGCCATCCGGGCCAAAATCGTGTCGGAAGAAGAACTGAAAGATGCCCCCGAAGGCTTCCGAAGCGTCCCCGTCAAAGGACGATACGAAGGCGCCGACACCTACGTGTTGCAAGTGGATCCGGTTCACTGTACGGGATGTACGCTTTGTGTGGCCGTTTGCCCGGCCGAAAGCAAGGAAATCGAAGGATTCAAGTCCATCAATATGCACCCCAGATTGGAAGTTCAGGAAAGAGAAGAACCTTATTGGGATTTCTTCGATGAAAAATTACCCTGGTACGACCGGAAAAAACTGAAATTAAGCACCATCAAAAACGTTCAGTTTCTTCAACCTTTATTTGAATATTCCGGCGCATGTCCGGGATGCGGCGAAACGCCTTACATCAAGATGGTAACCCAACTTTACGGCGACAGCAGTTTGATTGCCAATGCCACCGGATGTTCATCCATCTACGGCGGAAACCTGCCCACTACACCTTACGCCACCAATGAAATGGGTATGGGACCGGCTTGGGCAAACTCATTGTTTGAAGACAATGCCGAATACGGACTCGGTATGCGCTTAGCCTTGAATGCCAAGCAAAAAGAAGCCTTCCACTTGCTCAACGAGTTGGAAGATGTCATCGGAACGGAATTGGTGCAAGCCATTATCAATAATCCCGAAACTACCGAAGAAGAAAAAGAACAACAAATCCGAAACATCAAAGCCGTACGCTCGGCTTTGGAAGGCATCTACGACCCCAAAGCACGACGTTTGCGCGTATTGGCCGATTATCTGCGCAAAAAATACGTTTGGATTATAGGAGGCGACGGCTGGGCTTATGACATCGGATACGGCGGTTTGGACCACGCCTTGGCTTCCGGTGAAGATATCAACGTATTGGTTCTTGACACGGAAGTATATTCCAATACCGGTGGTCAGGCGTCCAAAGCCACACCCATAGGAGCGGCGGCCAAATTTGCCATTTCCGGCAAGCCCACGCCCAAAAAAGACCTGGCCCTCCAAGCCATTGCTTACGGAAATGTGTATGTGGCTCAAGTAGCCATGGGTGCTAAAGAACAACAAACCTTGAGGGCCATCAAAGAAGCCGCCGAATATCCGGGCCCTTCGTTGATTATCGCATACTCTCATTGTATTGAACACGGTTACGATATGGGCGACGGCGCAACTCATCAGGAACTGGCCGTGAAATCCGGATACTGGCCTTTGTTCCGCTACAATCCCGCCAAGCCCGCCGGCAAGCGTTTTTCTTTGGACAGTAAAGCGCCCGAAATTCCGGTTAAAGACTTTATGTACAAGGAAGCCCGATTTGCCCGCTTAATCAAGCAAAATCCCGAAAATGCACAAAAACTCTTGGAAATGGCCCAAGAGGAAATCAACGCACGTTGGGAACGCTTGCAAATTTTCGCCAACCTGTAATCGATATATGCATTCCGAAACAAAAAGGCCGCTCGCTTTGAGCGGTCTTTTTTGTTAATCGTACAATCATCCTTCGCAAAAAAAATCCCGCCGGATAAATGGCGGGACGGTCATCTTATTTGCGCAAGAAAACCTTACAGCAAGGTTTTAAAAATGTCGGTTACGCGGTCCCATTCGTCCGTTTGGGGATTTTTTACCTTGGGATTGACTACCTTCATACTTTTTATCAAGGCAATGGTCAATCCGCCGGCAATATCGGGTAATTTTTTTTCAATCCCTTCGCCAATGGCCAACGGAAGCGGAGGAAGTCCCGCGATAGTGTCGAGAATTTCCGATAGCTCAAGCTCTTCGTCATATTGCTTAAACTCTTCGATATTGGCTTCCAAACCTTGCGTGATGGGAAGGTCGTCATACCATAACACGTCGCGTCCGTTGAATTTGGCTTTTTTCATTCCCGTTTCTAACAAGCGGTAAATCCACCTGTTGATAAAATCGTTTAATCTGACAATGTCGTTTTTATCGACATCCATACTTCCGGCTCTGCGGAAAAGTTTCTCGAATTTTTTAACTCCGTTGATTTTCATAATTTTTCTTTTTTTTCATAAGGCTTTCATCAAAAGCCATACCTGAAGAGTATTTGTGACATTCTGACGGTAAATCGTATCTTTACCGACGATTTTTGTTCAAATTGACTTATTCTCCAAGTGAAAATGACAAATAAAAACCATCTGCATACGGTTTATCTTTCGTTAGGCTCCAATATGCATCGGCGGGAAGATATATTGGAAAAGGCCTTGTCCGAAATAGAAAAAAAAGCCGGAAAAATCGTCCGGAAGTCGTCATTTTATCTAACCGGATCTTGGGGGTTTGACGGAAACGATTTTATCAATCAAACCGTCGAGTTACAAACCGGACTTTCTCCGGAAGCCTTATTATCGGTTTTACAATCCATAGAACGTCAAGCCGGCCGGAAACGACAACCGGACAAAGGATATGAAAACAGACCTTTGGACATCGACATTTTGACCTACGACGAGCTGATTGTTGAAAACTCGACCTTGACCCTTCCGCATCCGCTTTTACACAAGCGACGCTTTGTGTTGGAACCTTGGGCCGAAATTAATCCGCAGTTTGTCGTACCGAAATATGCAAAAAGCGTGTCGGAATTACTATCTTTGTGTGACGATAAGACAGGGGTTATTCGTATGAACAATGCACAAGACAAAAAGAGCTTTCCTTTTGATTTTATTGTAGTGGAAGGAAATATAGGTGCGGGAAAAACCACTTTGGCCAACATGCTGGCCGCAGAGTTTCAGGCCAAATTGATTACCGAACGCTTTGAAGAAAACCCATTTCTGCCCAAATTTTACGAAGACCCCAAGCGCTATGCATTTCCGCTGGAAATGTCTTTTTTGGCCGACCGGTATCAGCAATTGATCGACGAGTTGGCCCAACCCGATATGTTCAGTCCGTTTACGGTGTCGGATTATTTTGTAATTAAATCTTTGATCTTTGCCGGCGTCACCCTAACCGATGTCGAGTATGACCTCTATCGCAAAATTTTCAATTTTATGTATCGCGAATTGCGCAAACCCGACCTCTACGTTTATCTCTATCGCACTACCGACGATTTGTTGAAAAATATCGCCAAACGCGGAAGAGATTATGAAAAAAACATCACGGCGGAATATCTGCAAAACGTCCATGAAGGTTATATGAAATTTATCAAAAGCCAAAAAGGACTCAATGTTCTGTTTCTCGACATCACCGGCGTGGACTTCGTAAAATTTCCGGGATATTATCACACCATTAAAGACATCATTCGTCACACGCCCAAAACCCCCGAATTGCGCCGTATCAAAATCGAACCGGATGAAGAATAAATTTCTGCTGATAGAAACTTCCACCAAAAGCTGTTCGGTTGCCCTTGCGGAAGATCAAGTGATTATCGATTCGATCGACGAGGTGTCGGATAAATATCTACATTCCGAAAAACTGCATCCGTTTATCGACGAGATATTAAGGCGAAACCGCTGGCAAGCTTCGGATTTGTGTGCGGTGGGCGTGGGCAAAGGTCCCGGCTCTTATACGGGATTACGCATCGGCGTTTCGGCAGCCAAAGGTATTTGTTATGCCTTGCGCATTCCGTTGATTGCCATAGGAAGTTTGGAAATCCTGGCACGGGGCGTTACGGCGAACCAAGGCTACATAGTCCCTATGATCGATGCCCGGAGGATGGAAGCATACACGGCGGTTTTTGATTCTTCCTACCGGAAAGTAAGAGAAGTAAAAGCCGAAATCCTGGACGAACGTTCGTTCAATGCATATCTTGAAAAAAACAAAGTTTTTTTTACCGGTGACGCCGTAACCAAAGCCCGGGATGTCATCGAGCATCCGAATGCGGTTTTTACCCGACATTTTTATCCGAGTGCCAAAGATATGCTCGTTCCGTTCTACGAAAAATGGCAAGCAAAAGCATTTGAAGATACCGCATATTTCGAACCGTTTTACCTGAAGGATTTTATTGCTAAGAAAAAGAAAAACATATTGGGACGATGATTATAGATACGCATACCCACATATTTGTCGAACAATTTGACCGAGACCGGGAAGAAGTCGTCCGAAGAGCCAAAGCCGAAGGGGTGGAAAAATTTTTGCTTCCCAATATCGATGCCGGAAGTATTTCCGCTTTGAAAAACACCGTGGCGGCATTTCCCGGTGAGATGTTCCCCATGATGGGATTGCACCCCACGTCGGTCAAAGAAAATTATAAAGAAGAATTAACCGCAATCGAAAAGGAATTGTCCGAAGGTAAATATTACGGCATCGGAGAAATCGGGATGGATTATTATTGGGATACGGCATTTGCCTCCGAACAACAGAAAGTATTTCGCATCCAATTAAACTGGGCCAAAGAAACGGGATTGCCCGTAAGTATCCACATTCGTAACGCCTTCGACGAAGTGCTGAAAATCGTCGAAGAAGAACAGGACGGCAGGCTGAAAGGCGTTTTTCATTGCTTTACGGGAACTTACGAACAAGCCCTTCAGGCCATCGACTTGAACATGTGGCTCGGCATAGGCGGAGTGGTAACCTTTAAGAACGGAAAAATCGATACGTTTTTGAATCGAATCGACATAAAACACATTGTGGTGGAAACCGATGCCCCTTGGCTCACACCCGCACCTTTCAGGGGCAAACGTAACGAACCGGCCTACTTAAAATACATCATCGAAAAATTGGCCCGCATTTATCACACCACCTCCGGCGAAATCGCCTGCCTGACCTCTCACAATGCCATGGACATATTCGGCGAACTGCCGTAGCTTTAACCCACTTTTCGGTGCCGGATTTTCAAGATCGGGAAAAATAATGTATCTTTGTAAGTTATGGAGAAAGAAACTTTGCAAACGGTGACCTACTGCGAAAGCGCCATGTCGTGTGCAACTTGCGTATATGCCGGAACCTGCGATTTGAACGGCGTAAACAAATTAACCGTATATGACATTTTCGGAAAGATTCCTTTGCCCTCCACGGAAGATTTTTTTCCTTTCGTGGAAGTGCGGTTCAAAAATACCCGGAAAGATTTTTTTCATATCGAAACCAATAAATTTTACGTAGGCATGCCCGTATTGGTGGAAGCCGAAAAAGGCTACGACTTGGGCGTGATTTCGGCCGCGGGCGAAACGGCACGCCTTATCTTCAGAGAACGCGGTTTAAGCACAAACGCCGAAGAATACAGAAAAGTGTATCGGGCCGCCTATCAAAAAGAAATCGATCTGTGGCAACAACTCCGAAGTAAGGAAGAAGACGTAAAAATACGCGCCCGACGCATAGCCGAAAGTTTGGGCTTGGTTATGAAAATTTCCGATGTGGAATATCAAGCCGACGGCTCCAAAGTAACTTTTTATTACACGGCCGAAGAACGCGTGGATTTCAGGGAATTGATTAAGATTTTAGCCAAAGAATTTTCCACCCGGATAGAAATGCGTCAAATAGGGTACCGGCAGGAAGCGGCCCGGTTGGGCGGAATAGGAAGTTGCGGCCGGGAATTATGCTGCGCCACTTGGTTGACCGACTTTAGAAGCGTCACCACTCAAGCCGCCAAATACCAGCAATTGGCCCTAAACCCTTCCAAACTCACAGGGCAGTGCGGCAAACTGAAATGTTGCCTCAACTTCGAATTGGATGCCTACAAATCCGCTTTGACCGAGTTTCCCGATACCAATATCATCCTGTCCACCGAAAAAGGCGAAGCCAAATCCGTCAAAGTCGATGTGTTCAAAAAAATGGTCTGGTACGCCTATACCGATAAAGAAAACGCCAACGTAGTTTACAAATTGGGCGTGGACCAAGTCAATGAAATCATCCAACTGAACAAACAAAACAAAAAATCGGCGCCCTTGGAAATGTATGCCGAAGACCTGAAGATAGAAACCGCCCTCGAATGGACATCGGGCGGTAACGAAACCGACTTCGACAGCCTGACAAGATTTGACGAACAAGACAAAAAACAAAAGAACAAAGGAAAACGAAATCGCAAGCATAATAAAAAAGACCGGAAAAACGCTAAAACCAATCAAAAAGCGCAAAACCGGAACGGAAATCCCAAAAGGCGAAAAAAAATCCATGTCAAGAAAAAAAAGAATAATACCAAAGAAAATTAAGTGGATATGGCTCGTACTCGGGTTTGTATCGTGTTCGGGACGTATTATTGAATACAAAACTTTCAAACCGTTGAAAAACAACGCATGGTACCGAACCGATACGGTACGGTTTCAATATACACCCGAAAAACCGGGCTTAAAAAACCTTTATTTTTACCTGGAAAACACCGAAGATTATCCCTACAGCAACATTTTTATCATTGCCAAGACCCGGTACGACAACAAATTGATAATCGACACCTTGGAATACCGGATGACCGACGGTCACGGACGGTGGTTGGGAAAAAAAGTCCGCAATACGGTGGAAAATTTATTGGTGTTCAAAACGGGACTACAACTCGAAGCCAATCGGGAATTGGAAGTAAGTTTGGAACCCGCCACACGCCGCATCGACCGTATTGAAGGCGACTCGGTTTTACCCGGTGTGGCCGGGATAGGATTAATCGTCGAACCGGTTAAAAATTTTGCGGATGAAAAAGAAAACAACTAAACCTTCTTTCAAATCTTACGTAATCAAATTGTGGATGCTGTTTTTTGCAGGCATCGGTTTGATTGCCCTGCTTTTTTGGATGGCAGCACAAGGATGGTTGGGCTATATGCCCGACTTTAAAGCCTTGGAAAATCCGCAAACCTCTTTAGCCACGGAAATCATTTCCGCCGACGGACAAACGCTGGGAAAGTTTTTTCGTCAAAACCGGACACCCGTTAGCTTTGAAGAACTACCGCCACATTTAATTAATGCACTCACTTCCACCGAAGACGAACGCTTTTACGACCATCCGGGCATTGATGCCAAATCCACCGTAAGAGCGGTGGTATTTTTAGGCAAAAAAGGTGGAGGAAGCACCATAACCCAACAATTAGCCAAACTCTTGTTTCATAAAGAAGGTTCCAAAAACATTCTCGAACGCATTATTCAAAAAATCAAAGAAATCGTTATAGCCACCCGTTTGGAACGTAAATATACCAAAGAGGAAATTCTGGCGATGTATTTAAACACCTACGATTGGGGACATCAGGCCGTAGGTATTCGCTCGGCGGCACGCATATATTTCGGCAAAGAACCGCAAGATTTGGACATCCACGAATCGGCACTCTTGGTGGGAATGCTCAAAAATTCTTCACTTTACAATCCGGTAAGCAAAGAACGCCGAGACTTGGTCTTGCAAAGACGCAATGTGGTCTTTCACCAAATGTACCGCAACGGATATCTCACCGAAAAAGAAAAAGATTCATTACAAAAACTTCCGTTGGGATTAAACTACACACCCGAACTGCACAATACCGGAATCGCCACTTATTTTCGCGAAAAAGTGCGCCGGTTTATGAAACAGTGGATCAAGGATAATCCCAAAGCGGACGGCAGTTATTACAACATTTATACCGACGGCTTGAAAATATACACCAGCATTGATGCACGCTTGCAACGCAACGCCGAACTGGCCGTAGCGGAACACATGAAAAATCTGCAAAAAGAGTTTTTTCGTCAAGGCCGGAAAAACAAAACCTTCCCCTTTGCCGACCTTAGCGCCAAACAAATAGAAAGGCTGATGCAACGGGCGATGAAACAGTCCGAAAGATGGCGGGCGATGAAAAAAGCCGGAATTCCCGAAGACTCCATCCGGCAAAGCTTTTTCGTCAAGCAAAAAATGCGCATTTTTTCGTGGAACGGTGATATCGATACTTTGATGACCCCTTACGACAGCATCAGGTACTACAAATCATTTTTGCGCGCGGGATTAATGTCCATGGAACCTTCCACCGGATTTGTCAAAGCCTGGGTGGGAGGCATTAACTTTAAGCATTTCAAATACGACCACGTGGACCAAGGCGCTCGTCAAGTGGGTTCTACGTTCAAACCCTTCGTTTATGCCACGGCCATCGCCCAAAAACATCTGTCGCCCTGCGATTCGTTTCCCAATACGCCCTACACCATCAAAAAAGGCCGGTGGGGATTGACCAAATCTTGGTCTCCCAAAAATGCAGGCGGACAATACGGCGGATGGCTCACGCTGAAAGAAGCATTGGCCAATTCCGTCAACGTGATAACCGCCCGCCTGATAGACATGGTAGGCCCCAAACCGGTTATCGATTTGGCCAAACAAATGGGCATCAAAAGCGAAATTCCCTACGCACCGTCCATCGCTCTGGGTACGCCCGACATCACTTTGTTTGAAATGGTGGGCGCTTTCAACACCTTTGCCAATCAAGGACAATATATCGAGCCGGTATATATTCTTCGCATTGAAGACAAAAACGGCAAGGTGTTGTATGAATACAAGCCCGTAACGCGTGATGTGTTAAGCCCCCAAATCGCTTATGTAGTGACCAACCTGTTGGAAGGCGTCACGCAATACGGATCGGGCCAAAGGTTACGACACACGGGAATGAAAAATCACCCGGTATATAAGCGGGTGGTCACAGGGTATCCGTATGCCTTTAGAAATGCCATCGCCGGCAAAACGGGTACCACGCAAAACCAATCGGACGGTTGGTTCATCGCCTATGTGCCTAATTTGGTTACCGGTGTTTGGGTGGGAGGTGAAGATCGTTCGGTGCATTTCCGGAGCATCGCTTACGGACAAGGCGCTACCATGGCATTGCCTATTTGGGCGGTTTATATGAAAAAGAACTATGCCGATGAAGAATTGGGAATTTCCAAAAAACCATTCAAAAAACCTCAAGGCATAGATATCAATTTGGATTGCGACAAAAAAGAAAACGAAGAACAAAACCAACCCGAAGATTCGCCTTTGGAAGACTTATAATTATGGATTTTCACAAACCGAACAAGCAAAATTGGGACCCCGATGCTTTGGAGTTTGAAAAAAAACTCCGCCCTTTGACCTTCGACGATTTTACGGGTCAAGAACAAATAATCGAAAACCTGAAAATCTTTGTAGAAGCCGCCAATCGCCGGGGTGAGGCATTGGATCATACGCTGTTTCAC
>JAMONI010000026.1 GCA_027065935.1 Flavobacteriales bacterium
ATTGAAAAAAACCGCTTCGGAACGGAAGCGGTGTGCGGCTTGTAGAACTTGTTTAATCCAAATCCGGAATGCGAAGCACTTGACCGGGATAAATCAAATCGGGATCTTTGAGCATGGGTTTGTTGGCTTCGAAAATAACCATATATTTGGAAGCGTCGCCGTAAACTTCCTTGGCTATTTTGCTCAAATAATCGCCTTTTTTGACGGTGTAAAAACGCGCTTCGGGTTCGGGGCGGGGCACTTCGAGCCTGTCGTCCACTTCGGCGATTCCTTCGGTATTTCCTACCGTAAGAATGACTTTTTCGCGAATTTCCTGATTCGGCACTTTTCCAAAGATAAGCGCCCTTTCTTCCACAATAACAATGTTTAAATCTTCCACGGGTAACCCCATGCCCAAAACTTCTTCTTTCAAGCGGTTGGCTTTCTCGAAATTGATTTCTTCAATGGTTTTACCGGCTTGTTCTTCTTCTTTGCCGAATAATTTGGCGCCGGCTTCTTTGATAAATGAAAATAGTCCCATAACCGTTTTGTTTTTAGCTATTTTACAAATACAAATATAAGTTTTTTTCCGTAGAAAATAAAACACGTAAAAGTAAACTATGGAAACTTTTTTTGTTTTTTTAGTTTCCTTTGTGTATGTTTGCATCCGAAATTTTGTGATTTATGGATAAGACAAAAGAAAAAATCATGTCCAAAGCCATCGAAATGTTTTTCGAGCAAGGCATTAAGGAAACCACGATGGACAATCTGTCGGGGGAATTGGGGATGAGCAAAAAAACCCTGTATAAGTATTTTGCACACAAGGACGATTTGGTCTATGAATCGGTCAGGTTTTTATTTAAGAAAATTTCGGCCGAGTTGGACCGCATCGAGCAAGAAGACTTAAACCCTTATGAAGATTTTTTCAAAGTCCGGCAGATGATTAATTCTATGGTTCGTCAATCGGGATTGGCCACTTACGAGCAATTTAAAAAATACTATCCCGATTTGGTGGAAGAAATGGAACGCAATAAGCGTGAGCGCATTTTTGCCTTTTTGGAAAATAATTTCGATAAAGGCATTCGAGCCGGGTTTTATAAGAAAAATCTGCAGCGCGATTTTTACAAACGCATTTTTTTCGGTTTTAAAAAAATTGCCTGTGACGAGAGCATTTTTCCCGCCGACCCGGTAAAAAAGTTCATTTACGGCGAGATGTTTTTAAAAATGTTTCTGCAGGCGATTTCCACCAAAAAAGGACGTAAAGAACTCAAAACCATATTAAAAAAGCATAAGTTATGAAAAAAGCAACGGGATTTTTTTGGATGATGATTTTGTTGTGGGGAAATGTGTTCGGACAACAAAATGCTTTTACTTTGCAGGAAGCCGTCGCGTATGCGCAAAAAAACAATACGGAAATCAGAAAATCCGATAACGAAGTTCTAAAAGCCCGCAAAAAAGTGTGGGAAACCACCACGATGGGATTGCCGCAAGTGTCGGGCAACGTTTCATACCAAAAATTTATCGACAAACCCGTCAATTTGATGCCGGCCCGCATTTTCAACCCGCAGGCCCCGCCCGACCAATACGTCCCGGTATCTTTCGGTACCGAACAAAACATGAAATGGAACCTCACCGTTACGCAATTGGTATTCAGCGGTTCTTATATCACGGGCTTATACTCCTCGCGGGTATATAAAAAGATTTCGGAATTGGCTTCGCACAAGACCCGGCAAAAAATCGCCGAAGCGGTCACCGAAGCCTATGTCAACGCCGTATTGGCCGACGAAAACCTGCGTATCGTACAAAAAAACATACAAGCCCTTGAAAAGAACCTTTTCGATACCCGGCAGATGTACGAAAACGGTTTCGTGGAAGAAACCGACGTAAGACAATTGGAAATTACCTTGAGGGAACTCAAAGACCAATACGAGTTTCTCGAAAAAATGAAAAACACGGCCTACGAAATGCTCAATTACCTCATGGGACGCACACCGGATGATGCATTGGTGCTGACGGACAATATCGAAAACCTGATAGAAAAGTCCATCAACATTAATTTCATGGAAAAAGATTTTAGGCCCGAAGAAAACATCGACTTCAAAATCGCTCAAAACAAAGTGAGAGCCGGAAAATTGAAAATGCGCTACGAGCAAACGCAAATGTTACCCACCGTATCGGCTTTCTACAGCCTGGGCAAAAACGCTTATAACGAAGAATTCAAATTTTTCGACGACAATCAGCAGTGGTATAAGCAATCCCTGGTGGGCATAAGTATCAACATACCCGTTTTCTCGTCCTTCGTCAGATATAAGCGTATCGGCCAAGCCAAATTGGATTTTGAAAACGCCAAACTGGATTTTGAAAATACCCGGCGCATGCTCAAAATCAAGTACGACAAGCTGATGTCCGAATATCTCAACACCATAGATATCGTTCATACGAGGAAAAAAAATATGGATTTATCGGAAGAAATCATGCATCGCGAAGAAGTCAAATACAAAGAAGGCGTGGGCAACAGCTTCCAACTGAACTTGGCCAGAATGCAATTTTATCAATCCCAACAGGCTTACCTGAAATCCGTAGCGGATTTGGTAACCAAAAAAACGGAACTTCAACATTTTTTAAACGCTGAAAATGAATAAATCAATCGTCAAATCAAAAAAAATCGGAAACATGAGTATAAAAAAAGGAATTGTTATAGGATCGATTATGCTAATGAGCTTGATGTCGTGTAATTCCGGAGGTACATCCGGAGAAAACATCGATTTGCAAACCAAACGGAAAATCATACGCAAGCAAATAGACAGTTTGAAAAAAGAACTGGTGAAAGTGGAAAAACAATTACGAGACAGCATCGTGGAAGAATATCCCGAAATATCCGTCGATACGGTCAAATCAGGTGAATTTTCATATTACATCGACCTGCAAGGCGTGGTCAAATCCGACGGCGACGTACTGGTAGTACCTTTGTTTCAAGGCGAAGTGATGAAAATCTACAAAAAAGTGGGGGATAAAGTGCGCAAGGGCGATTTGATAATGAAGTTGGACGACAAAATTCTGCGCAATCAAATAGAAGAAGTACGAACCCAATACCGCTTGGCCCAAACCACTTACGAACGCCAAAAACGTTTGTGGGAACAAAAAATCGGTTCGGAAATGAACTACCTGCAGGCCCGGACCAAATACCTTTCGTTGCAGAAGAAATTACGCACACTCAACGAACAGCTCAAAAAAGCCCGTATTACCTCACCCGTATCCGGGACTTTGGACGAACTTATGGTAAAAGAAGGCGAAACCGCTATGCCCGGACGCCCCGTAGCACGCGTGGTAAACTTGCGTGAAGTGTATGTGGAAGCCGACGTGTCGGAAAAATATTTGAAAGACATCACCAAAGGCAAACCCGTAACGGTAAAGTTTAACGAAGCCGATATCGAAGAACAGGCACGCATCACCCATACGGGCAACTTTATTCATCCCAACAACAGAACGTTCAAAATGCGCATCGACCTCGACAATACTTCCGGTTTGCTCAAACCCAACTTGACCGCTAAAGTGCATGTCTTGTCGCAAAAAATCGATAGCGCCGTAGTCATTCCCGTGGCTTTAGTGCAAGAAGACGCACAAGGACATGCTTACGTTTTCGTGCTGGACAGCCTTCAAACCGACGAAGAAGGACGCACCGTGTACGAAGTGAAAAAACGCCCGGTGGTTCGCGGTCCGGTGTACAACAAAAAGATTTGGATTAAAGACGGCTTGCAACCCGGCGATTTGCTGGCTTTGACCGGTGCGTTCGGGTTGACCCAAGGGGATAGAGTGTATATTAAAACCGACAACAATGAGCAGTAAAAAAATATTTCAGGAATTCGGACTGACCAATTTCGCTTTACGTTCCTATAATACGGTAAAAGTCCTGATAGCCATTTTGGTGGTGGGCGGACTCTTTGCTTACATCGGAATGCCCCGGGAATCTTTTCCCACCGTAGCCGCACCCGAAGTGTTTGTCACCACGGCCTATCCCGGCAACTCCGCCGAAGACATCGAATCCTTAATCACCCGGCCGTTGGAATTGGAACTCAAAAAAATAAGCGGTGTGGACGAAATCAAGTCCACGTCCAAAAGCGGTTTTTCAAGCATCGACATCAAATTCGATTTCGACGTGGACCCCGACAAGGCCCTCTCGGACGTAAAAGACAAAATAGACGACGTAGTGGCCGACAAAGACTGGCCTTCCGACGTGCCAAGCAACCCCAAAGCCATGAAATTGGATTTTTCCGAAATGATGCCCATTATGAACATCAACATTTCGGGTGATTACAAACCCTCGGAACTGAAAAAATGGGCGGAATTACTGCAAGACAGAATCGAA
>JAMONI010000027.1 GCA_027065935.1 Flavobacteriales bacterium
AACGGTTTTAATAAATCCTCTGCGTAACGTGAGATTCCTCAGTCGTCCCGATAGCTATCGGGACCTCCTTCGTCCGCAGGTCAATATGACTCGTATCGAGATCCTCCATAGGAGTCGTATCGACCTATGGGAGCATGACATTGGTCGTTCTTTTAGTCTTTTATTGCCTTCGGGACGCGTATGTCATTCCGAACGCAAGTGAGGAATCTCAATCACAACCCAACATGCGCATTCAACTCAATCGAGGGGCACCCGTAGGCGGGCGTTTCGTATTTCCCGGTTCGCTTTTTTCTAAAAAAACCGGACATAAAATCCGTAGGATTTTAAAAGGGGAACGGACGAATGACAAGTAATTTACCGTTGGCCACAAATAATACGAAATTTACGAATATTCCGCTCGCTTAATTGCTTTTTTCTTTGAAAATGATTTCGTTATATTTGTTTTCTCAATCGAAATTTCATCCATGAAAAAGTTTTTCATAACGGCGGGTTTATTACTTGTTCTTTTGGTAGCGGGCGGGTTCTATTACGTTCACCGGTTAAAACATGCCGCGCTTCCCGATTATAATGCCACCATGGTGCTTGAGGGATTAGTTGACGAGGTTGAAGTGTTTCGTGACGCCCGTGGCATACCGCATATTTACGCGCACAACGAGCATGACCTCTATCTTGTGTCGGGGTATGTTACCGCACAAGACCGTTTGTGGCAAATGGATTTATTGAGAAGAGTTACGCAGGGAAGGTTGGCCGAAATTTTCGGTGAGGAGTTGGTAGAAACCGATGTATTGCTTCGCAAATTGGAAATACCGGAATCTTCAATAAAATTATTAAAAAAACTTGACCGTCAATTAACGGAGCCTCTCGAAGCGTTTGCTCGGGGCGTTAATCTGTACATAGAAGCACACAAAGACAATTTACCTTTCGAGTTTCAACTGCTCGGTTACAAGCCCGAACCTTGGAAACCCGAACATTCGCTCAATCTGGTGGGTTACATGGCTTGGAACTTGGAAATGGGTTATAAAATGGAAGGCGTTTTCAATGCCATTCGTAGCAAAGTCGGTGAAGACCGCTTCCGGGAAGTTCTGCCTCATTTCGACACACAAACCGAGTTTGTTTACGATGCTTTTCCGCAGGTGCGAATCGATACGGTTTTGGAAGTAGCCTTGAATAAACTCAAGGCTTTACAACCCGAAATTTTTACCGGAAGCAATAATTGGGTGGTTTCGGGGAAAAAAAGCACTACCGGAAAACCGATTTTTTCCAACGACATGCATTTGGGTTTAAACATACCGGGCATTTGGTCGCGGATGCATCAAGTGATTGAAGGTCAATTGAACGTAACGGGAGTTATCTTGCCCGGTTCACCCTTTATCGTGGCCGGTCATAACGATTATATTGCCTGGGGGATGACCAATGTGATGCTCGACGGAGCGGATTTTTACGTGGAAACTTTAAGTGATGACGGCAAAAGCTACCGGTTTAACGGTGCGTGGCGAAAATTAAGAACCAAAGAAGAAAAAATCCGGGTTAAAGGTCGGGATCAACCGGTAATTCGTACTTTATATTTTACCCATCGCGGTCCCGTTTTAACTGACAAGGAAAGCAAATCGGACAAGCCTGCGGTATCGATGCGGTGGATCGGTAATGAAGAAAGCTATGAAATCCGCACTTTATACCGGGTCAATCGCGCAAAGAATTGGAAAGAGTTCAAAGCCGCATTCGAAGGATTTAAATCGGTGAGTCAAAACGTGGCTTATGCCGACATTTACGGCAATATCGGTATTCAAATGACCGGAAGAATTCCCGTCAGAAAAGCGCCCGGATACCTATTCTTGCCGGGAGAAACCGACGAATACGATTGGCAGGGTTTTGTCCCTTACGACAGCCTGCCCTACGAATGGAATCCCGAACGAGGTTTTGTTTCGTCGGCCAATAACAGATCCATCGATCCCGGAAAATTCGGATTTTACATATCCGAATGGTACGACTTGCCTTATCGCATCAAAAGAATCCGGCAAATGCTGACAGAAAAAGAACAACTCTCTCCGGACGACTTTAAAAGAATGCTCTACGATCATCATTCCGTTCAAGCGGATGAAATGCTTCCGGTGTATCTGAAGTATTTGGAAAAATTAAAAAACTTAAACCCCGACGAGCAAAAAGCCTTACATTTACTGAAAAACTGGAACGGCAGTTACGATACGGAGTCCGCAGCGCCCGTGATTTTCGAGCAAATGTATATGTTCCTTGTCGATAACATTGCGGCGGACGAACTGGGCGATACGCTCACGCGACGGTTTAAAGAACTGACCATGATGTCGGAGTATTTGATCAGCCGTATTTTTCATAACGAACAATCCGTTTGGTGTGACGATATAAAAACCGGAGACAAAAACGAAACTTTTGCCGATATATTGGAAAAGACTTTCCGTCAAACCGTAGCACACTTGACAAAAAATTACGGCGCACTCGACCGGCTTAAATGGGGTGATGTACACCGGCTCAAACTTCAACATCCTTTGGGCAAGATGAACATTTTAGACCGGCTCTTCGGCCTAAACCGGACTTTCAGGGCGCCGGGCAATAACAATACCGTCAATCCGTTTTCATATACGCCGAGTAAGTATTTCGAAAGTGATTTCGGCGCATCGCAAAAGCATATTTTCAACACCGCCGATTGGGATGCGTCGTACAGCATCCTGCCTACGGGAATTAGTGGTATCCCGGCGAGTGTATTTTATTGCGACCAAGCGGAAGATTATGTGGACGGAAAAATATACCGGGATTACTTTAGTCGGGAGCAGGTGGAACGGAATGCAAAATATAAGGGAAAATTTGTGCCTTCCGAACGGGAAGGAGCAAATAAATAGTACGTTTGTAGCGCTAAATGAAATATGAAATAATTTGTTGAACATGGATTTGAACAATAAAGCAATTCTTATCACGGGAGGCACGGGCTCGCTCGGGAAACAGCTGACCAAAAGAATTTATAAGGAATTTCCGAACGTAAGACGCCTTGTCATTTATTCCCGGGACGAGCAGAAGCAATTCAGAATGGCACAGGAATATCCCGTTGAAAAATATCCTTCCATTCGTTTTTTTATAGGAGATGTCCGGGACGGGGAACGTTTGAAACGGGCAATGGAAGGGATTGATGTAGTCATTCACGCCGCAGCAATGAAGCACGTCCCGCTCGCGGAATATAATCCTATGGAAGCCATCAAAACCAATGTCCTCGGTGCGGAAAACGTAATTAATGCCTGCTTGGCGAACAACGTGAAAAGAGTCGTAGCGCTTTCCACGGACAAAGCCGCCGCTCCTATTAATCTCTACGGAGCTACCAAGCTCACTTCCGATAAATTGTTTATTGCCGCTAATAATATTAAAGGAAGCAGAGATCTCCGCTTCTCCGTAGTCCGTTACGGAAACGTAATGGGCTCCAACGGATCGGTAATTCCTTTTTTCTACAAAAAACGTAGCACGGGAGTGCTTCCCATCACCGACAAAAGAATGACAAGATTTAATATTTCCTTGGATGAAGGGGTTTCCTTAGTGTTTTTTGCCATTCAAAATGCTTGGGGCGGGGAAATTTTCGTTCCTAAAATTCCTTCTTACCAAATTATGGATTTGGCAAAAGCCATTTGTCCCGAATGTGAATACAAAGAAATAGGAATCCGTCCCGGTGAAAAACTCCACGAAGAAATGATTACTTCCTCGGATTCTTTCTTTACTTATGACCTCGGGAAATACTATGCCATTTTACCTTCCCGTCCGGTTTTTAATCTCGAAGAATTCATCAAGCACTTTAATGCAAAAAAAGTGCCCGCCGGTTTCTCTTATAATTCCAAGGACAACCCTCAATTTTTAAGTGTCGAAGAACTACGCAAACTTATACGTGAAAATCTCGGTTATGACTTATAAAAAATATAACATTCCCTACGGAAGACAATTCATTACCCAAGAAGACATCGATGCCGTCGTAGAAACTTTGCGTTCGGATTTCCTGACTCAAGGTCCCAAAATTTCCGAATTTGAAGAGAACTTTGCAAAATACGTAGGAGCAAAATATGCCGTAGCCGTTACCAACGGCACCGCCGCCTTGCATCTTGCTTTGCTGGGACTTGGAATTCAACCGGGCGATAACGTCATTACCACGCCCATTACTTTCGCCGCTACGGCAAACGCCGCAAGATTCATAGGAGCTAATGTTTTCTTCGCAGACATCGACCCGGAAACTTTTACCCTCGACCTTCAAAAAACGGAAGAACTTATCCAATCCCAACCCGAAGGCTTTTTTAAGGCGATTCTGCCCGTGGACTTTGCAGGCTTTCCCGTAAATGCCGAAGCCTTCCGCAAACTTGCCGATAAATACCACCTCAAAATCGTAGAAGACGCCTGCCACGCCCCCGGCGCATATTTCATAGATTCCCAAGGAAAAAAACAAAAAGCGGGAAACGGAATCTATTCCCACACAACGGTCTTTTCCTTCCATCCCGTAAAACATATTGCCGCGGGCGAAGGAGGTATGATTACAACAAACGACAAAGAAGTTTACGAAAAAATAAAAGTCCTACGAACTCATGGAATTTCCAAAGAAAACATGAAATATCAAGTGCTGAACAAGGAGCAACAAGGAGCTTGGTATTACGAAATGCACGAGTTGGGATTTAACTATAGAATTACGGACATTCAGGCAAGCCTCGGAAACAGTCAATTGAAAAAAGCGGACAAAGGTCTGCAAAGAAGACACAAAATTGCAAGGAAATACCGGGAAGCCTTCAAAAATTTGCCCGTAAAATTCCAAGCGGAAAAAGACGGATATTATAATGCCTATCATTTGTTTATTCTTTTAACGGAAAAAAGAAAAGACCTTTACAATTTCTTACGAGAACGAGGTATCTATGCCCAAATTCACTACATTCCCGTGCATCTTTTGGATTATTATCAACAATTCGGCTGGAAAAAAGGAGACTTTCCCGTAGCGGAATCCTATTACGAACGGACGATCAGTCTTCCTATGTTCCCGAGTTTGAAAGACGAAGAACAAGAATACGTTATAGAGCAGGTAAAAGCGTTTTTTCAATGAAGAACTTATGCATCATACCCGCCCGAGGCGGAAGCAAAAGAATTCCGAGAAAAAACATCAAAAACTTTCTCGGAAAACCTATCATCGCTTATTCCGTAGAAGCGGCTTTGAATTCCGAACTTTTTGAGGAAGTTATGGTTTCCACCGAGGATACGGAAATTGCGGAAATTGCCAAAAAATACGGTGCCGGAGTTCCTTTTTTACGAAGCCCGGAAACCGCCGACGATTACGCCACCATTTCCGATGTAATAGAAGAAGTCGTAGAAAAATATCAATCCGAATATAATAAATCCTTCGATTATGTTTGCTGTCTTTTTGCCACGGCACCGCTTGTTACCACAAACGACCTGAAAAACGCTTATGAAAAACTCGTTTCCTCGGGTTTCGACGGGATTTTTCCCGTCGTTCCTTTTCCCGCGCCCGTTCAAAGAGCCTTGCATTTCCAAGGAGAAAAAATTACAATGATACACCCTGAAAATCTGAACAAACGCTCCCAAGACCTCCCGCCCGCCTACTACGATGCAGGACAATATTACTGGATAAAATACGAGGCTTTTTTGCGTGAAAAAAAATTATGGACAAATAATGTTACGGCAATCGTTATTGATGAACTCAAAGCGCAAGACATAGACAATCCACTGGACTGGAAACTTGCGGAATTGAAATATAAACTCCTTCGTAATGCCGAGAACATATAAACCTCTCAAACAGCAAACCTTCTCCTTCGGAGAATATGAAATCGTTCCTATCAGGGACGAAGACAAATTCAAAATAATGCAATGGCGAAACGAGCAAATGTATCACCTTCGCCAAAACGAGCCGCTTACCGAAGAAAAACAAGAAGCCTATTTCAAAAACGTAGTAGCCAAACTCTTCGAGCAGGAAAAACCCGAACAATTGCTGTTTTCTTTTTTAAGAAACGGCGAATGCATCGGCTACGGAGGGTTGGTTCATATTAACTGGGAAGAAAAAAACGCGGAACTCTCTTTCATTATGAACACAAAACTCGAAGCGGAAGAATTTGAAAAAAACTGGCTAACCTTTATTTCCCTGATAAAAAACGTGGCGTTTAATGAACTAAACTTCAACTATATTTTCGTATATGCTTATGATTTAAGACCTCATCTGTATCCCGTCCTTGAAAAAGGAGGATTTCAATTCGCCAAACGTCTGAAAAACGAAGTAATACTTGAAGGCAAGCCGACCGACGTAGTAATTCATATCTTAAAAAATCCTCGAAAATGAACATCTTATTCCTCGGATATACGGATTCTCCGCTTATCGAATTTCTGAAAAAAGACGGTAACAACGTAATTGCCGTAAAAGAAAAAATCTCTCCCGAGTTCATCAAAAAACATCAAATAGATTTTATCATCAGTTACGGCTACCGGCACATTCTTAAAGAAGACATCTTAAATTTACTTCCCGGAAAAATTATCAATCTCCACATTTCTTACTTGCCTTACAATCGAGGTGCCGACCCTAACTTTTGGAGTTTTGTCGAAAATACGCCCAAGGGCGTTACCATTCATTTAATCGACAAAGGCTTGGATACCGGAGATATTTTAGTGCAAGAAAAACTCGACCTTTCCGAAGAAGAAACCCTGCGAACTTCCTACGAGAAACTTCAAAACGCCATTCTGGAACTCTTCAAAAAAAATTGGAAAAAAATAAAAACAGGTAAAATAAAACCCGTAAAACAAATAGGAAAAGGCACTTATCACAGAAAAAAAGACAAAGAACAACTCATCAAAGGTATCGAAGACAAATACTTGGATATGAAAATTGGAGATTTAATTCGATATTTACAAAATAAACCGGAAAGCCATGAAAATAGCAAACTTTGAGATAGGAAAAAAAGTGTTCATCATCGCGGAACTCTCCGCGAACCACGGACACGACATCGAAATTGCAAAGAAAACCATCCGTGCTGCCAAACAAGCAGGCGCCGACGCCATCAAACTGCAAACCTACACGCCCGATACCATCACTATCGATTGCGACAAACCCGACTTCGTCCTTAACCAAGGAACCATCTGGGACGGAAGAACACTTTATGACCTCTATCAAGAAGCTTTTACCCCTTGGGAATGGCACGAAGAACTCTTCAAAACCGCACAAGAAGAAGGTTTGATTTGTTTCTCTTCTCCCTTCGACAAAACCGCTATCGATCTCCTCGAAGAACTTAACACGCCCGCCTATAAAATCGCTTCCTTTGAAATTACCGACATTCCACTTATCGAATATGCCGCAAGCAAAGGAAAACCTATGATTATCTCCACGGGAATCGCTACCGAAGAAGACATTCGACTTGCCGTCGATACCTGCAGAAACGTAGGAAATAATGATATTATCCTTTTGAAAACTTCCTCGCAATATCCCGCAAAAATCGAAGATGCCAACCTCATAATGATTCCCGACCTTGCCAAACGTTTCAATGTTATCGCAGGACTTTCCGACCATACCAAAGGAGAACTCGTTCCTGTCGTGGCTACGGCTCTCGGAGCAAAAGTTATCGAAAAACACTTTATCCTCGACCGCTCCATAGGAGGTCCCGACGCTTCTTTTTCCTTGGATTTCGAGGAATTTAAAAGAATGGTCGAAGCCGTGAGAAATGCAGAAAAATCCCTCGGAAAAATCGATTATTCCTTGTCTGAAAAAGCACGGAAAAGTCGTGTGTTCGCCAGATCTCTTTACGTCGTCAAAGACACCAAAAAAGGAGAAATCTTCACCGAAGAAAACGTCCGTTCCATACGCCCCGGATTCGGATTGCATCCCAAATATCTCCCGCAAATACTCGGAAAAAGAGCCGCAAAAGACCTCGAAAAAGGCGAAAGATTTAAACCCGAATTCGTAGAAGGAGGTTTGAAAGCCGATTAGGGCCGAATAAAATTATGTACAAAGCGTTTTTAGGAATAGAAAAAAGAATCAATTGAGCGAAGGCAATTTCTACAAGCTGTTAAATTTAATGCTTCGTGCCGGAGGCATGGGCGCCAAGTTCGTATTGATTTTGGTGCTGTCCAAGTTCCTTTCCGATGTGGCCTATCGTGATTTTATGCTGGTCATTACGTTTGTTACGCTGTCCATATACGTGTTGGGGGTGGATTTTTACCATTTCGGCATTCGGGATATGTTGACGGGAAAAGAAGAGGAGAATTTAAGTAAGCTTGTTCACACGTTTTTATTTTATGCGTCGGTTTATCTTTTTTTCGGGGTCGTTTATTATGTAGCTTTTACGCGTTTGGATTTTATAAAACCTTATTCCTTGGTCATATTTTTTATTGCGCTTACCGAGCATCTTTTGCAAGAAATTTACAGATTACTTATAGCGTTCGGCAAGGTGCTTTCGGCCAATGTTTTGCTTTTTTTTCGTCTGTTCGGCTGGGCGGTTTATGTGTTGTACGGTTTTTATTTCGACGGCGGCATATCGGTTTCCCGGATTTTTGAGGTATGGTTTGTATTTAATTCGATTGGCATTACGGCGGTTTCCGTTTACTTTGTGCTGAAGTATTGGCGTCAAATGCTAAGTGTTCGATGGGAGAGCCGGTGGATTTCGGACGGCTTGAAGGTTTCGGCTGTTTTTTTTGCCGGCACGGTGATTTTGAAGACGATAGAGTACGCCAACCGTTTTGTGGTGGATTATTTTTTAGACGATATATATGTGGGCATTTACGGATTTTACACCACCATTGCCCTTATTGTGACCATTTACATTAATACCATTGTTATTTCGTTCGAATTACCTCCGCTCATCAAAGAATCCCGGAATGATCCCGGGCTGGTTCGTTTTAAGGGGTTTCAAAGATCCATGCGAAAACAATTAACGGTCATAAGCCTTATTCTGATTATTTTGATATTCCCTTTGTTAAAATGGCAGGGGCGTGAAGATTATATCGAGCGGTTGCCGGTATTTTTTTTGGTATTGACGGGCGTGGTTTTGATGAACCTTTCGTTAGTGGAACATTTCATGCTTTATGTAAAACACAAAGACAAGCGCATATTGCGCATTTTGGTTTTGTCGGGTGCGTTCAGTTTGCTTTCGGCGATATTGTTTACCTATTTGCTGGGGCTATACGGAACCGGTCTTTCCTTTATGCTTACGGGGTTGATGATGTATTGGCTGCGAAAATCGGAAGCTACAAAACTGTTTGTTTCCCGGACAATAAGATAAATCGGGTATATTTGTAAGAAAATACGCAGGGGAATGGTGTTGCAACGTTCGTATGTAAATATTTTTGTCGGGCTTTCGCAAAATCAGTTGGATAATTTCGAGCTTGTCATCAAGCAAATGCGTATTGAAAAAGAAGAAAACATTCTTTTAACATCCGGCACGTTGACGTTTAATCGAAATTTATACAAGAAGGTTTTTACGGTTGACACTTCTTTTGACAACCGTTCGGGGAATGCTTGGCAGGCTTTAGTCAATATTAATAGAAAAATAAAGGCCTACAAAAAGCTTATAGAAAAAATCGAACCTTACAGAACGGCTTCCGGATTACGCGTATTTTTTTCCTACATCGAAGATGTGCTTTCCAACCACATGGCTTTGTCGTTCAACAAACGTGCGGTAGGCATTGTGGTGGAAGACGGTATTTTGAACTATTATCATCACACAATCAAGAGTTTGCCTCGTCATAAAGTATTGCTCAAATATCTGCTTTCGAATCTCAACGGCGTACGGTTCAGGTGGTATAAAGGTCATTCGTCGGGCATTGATTATCCGCATGTGGAAAAACAATATGTGCGCTTGCCCGAACTGAGCATCAGGCCGGAAAAAAGCCGGAAGTTGGAAGTGCCTCCGGTACATATCGACCGGTTTACGCCCACGTTGGTTGTCGTGGGTCAAGAGGCGATGGAAGGAAAAATAGGAAGCCGAAAATATTACCGGCAAATGAGCGTTTTGTTTGATAAAGTGGTGGAAATAGTCAACAAACACCGGGTGGAAAAAGTGTATTATAAACCCCACCGTCACGGTAAACGTTTGAAAAAAACGTTTTTGAACGAAAAGTTGCGCGGGATTCCTTATGAAATTTTAAGTGCCTCCGCTCCGCTAGAAAATCTGTATTTTGACCGGCTCAAGTCCAGGTTTGTCGTAGGTTTCAATTCCAGTGCCATTATCAACATCAGCATTCAGTTGGCCCGGCGCGACGCTTTACACGCTTATGTGTTTATGAAAAAAGACGATATGTTGCGTGAAATTTTCGCTAAATTAAACTGCAAAATTTTCGATTTGGAATGAGTTTTTATCTCAACATATTGTTCGCCTTGTTGTTATTGTGGATTACCGTGTGGTTTTTCCGGAAGGACTTTAAAGTCTTCTTCATAAACGGGTTGATTGTTTTTCAAGCATTTACTCTAATTCCTTCTCTCATTTACATTGAAACGGGAAAAATGATTTCCGAGCAGGGGCGTGAAGGATTTTTTGTGGGCTCGGTGTATTATTTCGGATTGTTTTATTTGTTAACATTAATCTTTATTTATCTGACTTTCAATACGCTGAGGCCTGTCAAGTTGCGCACTTTTTACTTTACGCATCAAGGGAAAAATATTGAAGTTCCCGTTTTGCTTGTTTTGGTTATAACGGTTTTGGGCATATTGATTTATAATGCATCCCAATCACCCTCGCCTTTGTTTGACGAAGGCATTACCCGGTTTAATTATTGGGAGCATGCCAAATATCCGGTACTCAATAAGTTGTTCGGCAATACGGCGATGTTCATACCTTTTGCCTTAGGGCTGTTGTTCCCGAGAATAAAAAAAACGAGTCTGTTTATTTTGGCGGTTTATTTTGCTTACAATTTCTACATCGGTCAAAAATTTTCTCCCATCGTAAACGGCACTTTCGCTTTTCTTTTGCCTTTGGCCGTCCGGTACGATAATAAAATTTTTCTTAAGACGCTGTTCAACAAAAAATCGATTGTATTGATGGTATTGCTGGGCCTGGCCATGTATAAAATTATCTACGACCGTTATGAAAGAAGATATCCGTTTGCCGTTATAAAAATTTACGACCCGAACGAAGCCATGTTTTATCGCATTTTCGGTTTGCAAGGCCATCTGTTTTGGGGGGCTACCGAACGCTTTGTGTATCACGACAAATCACCTTCTTGGAACTTGGGTTACTTGCCTTACGGTATGCACGAGATGATGAAAGAATTTGCGGTGGGCGGCGAAGAGTTTGTCTTGCAATCGGCCCGGCAAGGGTTTAATTTTACCAATGCGTATCCGAGTATTTTGTTTATGATTTTTCCGCCGCTAATCGCCTATTTGTTTCACGTTCTGATAGTGATTTTTATTTTGAGCTTAAGCGGTTGGATACTTATGCGGTTGATTAAAAACAAATCTTTCGTGCTGGCGGTGATTTCTTTCCAGTTTTTCAATTGGACCATTTACGCCTTGACGATGGGCTATTTTTACAAGTTAATTTTCGGACTGATTTTCAACTTTTTAATTCTACTTATGGGGGCTTATTTCGAGCGCAAAAAAATTTATGCATGAAACGTATTTTCGTCCTATTGCTTGCCGTTATATTTTCCGGGACGACTATCCACTGTAGCCGGTCCCGAAACGGGCAAGGAATTCATTTTGACGAAGCGCTTGAAAAAAAATTGACGTTGAATCCGTCGTTTCCGGCGGGCGATGTGAGGCGATACGGTATTTTTCCCGAAAAATCCGGGATGTCCGGTGCCGTAAAGATAACAAAAATAGACTCGGTCCTGAAATTGGCCTCGTCGGGATTGGAACTGTATTTTCCTCCGGGTTACTACAACCGGTATATTTTGATAGAAAAAGCCCAAAATATGTCCCTTCGGTTTGATAACGTGCAGTTGGGAAGCGCTTTGTTGATTCGAAGTTCGGAAAACATCCGGATCAAAGGGAAATTAACTTCTTACAACACGGTGGAAATCAAAAACGCCCGGAATATTCTCTTGGACAGTATTTTAATTATCAACAATCCCGAGAGGCATTCGGGAAGAAGAGCAAGTGCGGGAATGCAAATTTTGGAAGCAAGTGAAAATGTTCATATAAAATTTCTTTATACGGAAGGACTCGGCTCGGGAAAATCGTATCGATACACGCACGCGGCACTGAAAATATACGGATATCCGAAACTTCCGCAACAAATCGAAATCTCAAAAGCGCATATCAAAAACGCTTCGGTTCACGGAGCCATTATAATGGGAGACGGAATTCAAATGGACACTTTGATTGTGGAAGGATATGCGTTGCACCCCAATCCTTATTTGGTCAAATTAAGTAACGTCAAGCAAACGCCGGGGAATTATTACGCCGTGTGGTTTCAAAAAAACACCGGTTCGGAATACGGACTGGTTGATGTGCCGGAAATCAAAGCAAAAGCCATACGTTTAGGTCCGGGAAATATCTACCGGCCGACGGTGATTCATTATCTCAAATTACCCCGTGCCAACGAGGTGGATGCGCTTATCGATGATGATTTAAAAACCAATATCGTCGTAAGAAATCTTATATTTTATCCGTCTGATGAGTAGAGAAAAAATTTTTACCGCACTTCTGATGCTTTACGCCTTACTCTTGTCGGGCACTTTTCTTGCCGGCGGAGCCGTAATATTGATGATTCTTTTTTTTCTGTTCGATAAAAAGGAAAATCTCAAAAGAAAACTGCGTAAGGCTTTCGGCCGAGGCTTGGTTTGGTGGTTTTGGGCTTACTATTTGCTTCACGTGTTAGGTTATTTTGTTTCGACGGACAAAACCGCGGCAAGCGTGCATTTGGAACATAAACTGGCTTTTTTACTCCTGCCGCCGGTTATTTTGGGCGAATACGTGTCGCCCGGCAATATCAAAAAGGTTTTGTTGTTTTTTAAAAATGCGGTCATTTTGGTGTTGGTCGCTTCCCTGACTTATCACTTCATCCGGTACGGAAAAGGCTTGGGGGAATTTACTCATTTCGGTTTCCGGGATTTGAGCATAAGTTATTTTTACTTTTCGGTTTTCATTCTGTTTTCCGTTTTTATTCTCGACACATTCAAGCCGAAATACTTTGTGTTACAAAAAATCACGCTTCTGTTTTTTCTCATTCTTTTAGCCAACCGGACGGCAATTTTGTTTGCCGTGTTTTATTTTGTTTTCCGGAATAAAGGTTACCGTTACTTCTTTAACAAATATGCCTTGGGTAGCATAATCCTTTTCGGCATTTTATTGTTCGCTACCGACAATTTGTTGATGCGAAAAATCAAAGTATTTGCCCGCACCACCGACTTCGATATGGAAATCATCAGAACCAAAAACCGCATCAGCGTTACGCACAACACTTTGGAGCAACGGATTTACATTTGGTCGTTGGCGGGCGCACTTATCAAAGAACGCTTTTGGACGGGATACGGAACGGGAGATTTTCAACAGGCGCTTAACCGCCAATACGAGCTGAATAACTTTAAAGCCGCCCGGTTGCACCGTTTCAATACGCACAATCAATTTTTACAGGAATTTTTGAAATTCGGCATCGGGGGATTTTTGTTCTTCGTGTTATGGATTGGCTATTTGCTTAAAATAAGCATGGGCAAACCGGTGCTTTCCCTCGTGGTATGGCTTATCGTTTGGGGAAGTTTGTTCGAGTCGTATTGGCTCAGGCATCACGGTATTTTGTTTATTGCATTTTTTATTCCTTTGCTGTATAAATATTATGAACAAGCATCGAACCATGAATGAGACCGCATCCAAAACCAAAATTTTACACGTCGCGCGCGCAGCAGGCGGAATCGGCGTGTATATCGACTTGATTACGCGCTATACGAATGATTTGAAATTCGAACATATTGTCGTTCACGAGGACGACTATGAAACGATAAGCTTTAAAAATAAATCCGGCAACCCGATTCGAACCTACAAATTAAATATTCCACGCGAAATCAACCCGGCGGCGGATTTGAAAGCCGTAATCCGGATGAGAAAAATCATCAAACGGGAAAATCCGCAAATCATTCACGTCCACAGTGCCAAAGGCGGTGTGATAGGAAGACTTGCGGCTTGGGGAACGGGCATTCCGGTGCTTTACACCCCCAACGCTTTTTCCTATTTAAGCACACCTAACCCATTCAAACGTTTTGTTTTCCTCTCAATAGAACGCATCTTGAAAGAGTTCAACTCCAAATTGTTGGCTTCTTCACCCTCCGAACTCGAACGGGGTGTTAAGGAAGTGGGATTTAAAAAGGAAAAGGCGTTTTTATACAACAACAGCATTGAACCTATAGAAGTCGCCGGGCTAACTATGCCCCGAACATGGCCGGATAAATACATCTGCACCGTCGGAAGGCCTTCCTATCAGAAGCGTTTGGATATGATGATAAAAGTTTTGGCGGCGCTTAAAAAAGAATGGCCCGACATTCATTTGGTCGTCATGGGCGTGGGATTTTATTCGCCGGAACTCGATAGGGTTAAGCAATTGATAAAAAAATACGGCCTAAAGTCCAACGTAACCTTGCTCGAATGGACGGACAAAGAAAACGTGCATTACATCATCAGCAATGCCCGGCTTTATATTTCCACGGCACGATACGAAGGTTTGCCTTTTTCCGTGATAGAAGCGCTTGCGCTGGGCAAGCCCGTAGTGGCCACTCGTGTGGACGGAAACAAAGACTTGGTCATAGACGGATATAACGGCTATCTCGTCGAAGGAGAAAATATATCGGAAATGAAAAACAAAGTCTTGGAGATATTACAAAACCAAGCCCTTGCCGAAACATTCGGACTGCGGTCCGAACAATTGTTCGAGGAAAATTATAATATTCTGAAAACCATAGGCTTGTTGGAAAACATTTACTTGAAAAACCGGGGCGGAAAATAACCGGTCCAATTACAACACGTTTCCCGATTGTTCCTTGATTTTTTCCAAAGCATCTTTCATTTGTACCACCAAATGTTGAATGCCGGCATCGTTGGCTTTTGAACCGATGGTGTTGATTTCCCGGCCCATCTCCTGAGCGATGAAATTCAGTTTTTTTCCTTTGGTCACCCCGGGTCCGTTCATGGTTTTTTCAAAATAATTCAAATGATTTTTCAACCGGATGATTTCTTCGTTGATGTCGAGCTTTTCCAAATAATAAATCAGTTCTTGTTCAAATCGGTTTTCATCCGCTTGGTCTTTAATGCTCTTAATGCTTTCGGACAGTTTGGCTTTGATTTTTTCCAGCCTTACGGGTGCCAAACTTTCCACCCGGGCCAGATAATTTCCTATTTCCGAAAGGCGTTGACGTATATCTTTTTCTATGCTTTCGCCTTCCTGTTTCCTAAAGACCGTCACTTCTTCAACGGCTTTTTCTACAACGGGAATTAAGTTCTTATAGACCGATTCCACATCTTCATCGCTTTCTTGAATCCAAATGTCGGGATGGCGAAGCAATGAAGCGATTATTTCACTTTGATTCAAACCGGTAAAAATTTCGTTTATTTCGTTCAAATAATTTTGTAACACATTCCGGTTAAGTTTCCGGGCGGTCAGTTCCGATGAAGCGTCGAGCGTGATTTGAAAAGTGATTTTTCCGCGCACAAGCCCGGATTCGAGCATTTTACGAAAATCCATTTCCTTTTGGCGCAATCCGTTCGGAAGGCGGGTTTGCAAGTCGAAATATTTGGAGTTCAGGCTTTTGATTTCCACTTCGTATTGTGTGCCGTTGATTTCCGTATGGGCTTTACCGTAACCGGTCATCGAATAGAGCATAGGCATTATTTAAGTTCGTTAATGGAGATGATTTTTATTCCTTCGTTTTTCATTTCGGACCAAGCTTTTTCTTCATCGCCGGGATTGAGATTTACCGCACGCACGGCTTCGCGCACCGTATAAACTTCAAACCCCTTTCGTACCGCATCCAGCGCAGTGGCTTTTACGCAATAATCCGTAGCCAAACCGGCCACATATAAACGTTTGATTCCGTTAATTTTCAAATAACTCTCCAAGTCGTCATTCGTCGCTTCAAAGGCCGAGTACCCGTCATCGGTATTGCCGGTTCCTTTCAGAAAAACTTTTTTTATGCGGGAAACATCCAAGTTTTCGGGAAATGACGCGCCCGCAGTGCCGCGCACGCAATGAACCGGCCATTTGTCAAAATGTACCGTATTTTGCGGATGCCAGTCTTTAGATGCCAATACCCACTCGAATTTTTGACTTAACGTATTGATGGGTTCTATGACGGCATCGCCGTTCTTCACGGCAAGGGCGCCTCCGGGCAAAAAGTCATTTTGGACGTCCACGATAAACAAGGCTGCGTTTTTCATCGTTTTTTTACAAAATTACGGAAACTTCGTTAGTTACCCGTTCGACAAGTGCGAATTGATAAGTTTTTTTCTCAAGTCGAACAGCTTTTTGCTGATGCCTACTTTATAAACATGCGGATTTTCAAAACGTTTGCTTTCGGGCGAAAGCCGTGAAAGGCGTTTTTTTCTATAAGCCGAGATGATATAAGGGTCTTTTTCCACAGGAGCCGGGCGTCCGTTTTGCATCACCTGATGTTTGATGTTTTCTTTTCTCAGTCCCGAAATACGGGTATTTTTAAATTCATAATCCGGATGGTAAATCACCTGCACTTCGTTTATGTCTTCACCGGCAAGAATAATGGCATCTCTGTAAAAATAGCCGTTGTCGTAAACGCGCCACAAAGATTTTTCGCCGGGAAGGGAAATTTTGGCCACATCTTCCGAAATTTTCAACCGGGGGTGCCCGTCGAATACCGCCAGCTTGTACACGCCGTCCAATGCCGGACAGCGGTAGGAAGTTACCAATTTCGTTCCGATTCCGTAACTGTCGATACGTGCGCCTTGCAAGTTTAAACTTCTGATGATAAATTCATCCAAGGAGTTGGACGAAATGATTTTTACATATTCCAGGCCTTCGGCATTAAGGGTTTCACGCACTTTGCGTGAAAGATAAGCCATGTCGCCACTGTCGATACGCACGCCTTGGAGCCGGAAACCTTTTTCTTCCAACTCTTTGGCTACTTTGATGGCGTTGGGCAGGCCCGAACGTAGCGTATCATACGTATCGATAAGTAATACGGAATGCTCGGGGTATATTTCCGCGTATTTTCTGAAAGCTTCCAATTCGTCTCCGGTGGCTTGTATCCAAGAATGCGCCATAGTACCCACCACCGACAGACCGTAAATTTCCGCCGCCAATGTATTGGACGTACCCGCAGCACCGCCGATCACCGCCGCGCGTGACGCGTGAATTCCGGCCAAGCCTTGCGCACGGCGCAAACCGAAATCCACAAATGTTTTCCCTTCTTGCAGCACACTCTCCACACGGGACGCCCGGGTGGCTATCAAAGACTGAAAGTTTAAGAAATTAAGCAATAAGGTTTCAATCAGTTGAACCTCCAGAATGTTTCCTTTTACGGTGACTACGGGTTCGTTATTAAAAATCACTTCGCCCTCCAAAGGAGCGTATATGTCACCGCCAAAGCGGAAATCCTTAAGGTAATCCAGAAATTCTTTTTGGAATCCTTGTTTTTCCAAATAACCTAACTCTTTGTCCGAATACGTGAAATTTTCAAGCGCATCGAGCAAATCGGCCAAGCCGGCAAAAATTACGTAACCGCTTTGACACGGCATCCGCCGGAAAAAATAATCGAAAACGGCTTCTTTTTTATGCAGATTCTGAAAATAATAGGCCTGCGCCATAGTAAGCTCATAAAAATCGGTGTAAAGTCCGTAGGAATGTCCCGGAAACGCGTTCATTTTCGGTGGTTTTTTACAAAGATAGGCAAAGAACTCATATCCTGTAAAATCCCCTGCATAACGAGAGATTCCTCGTCGTCCCGATAGCTACCGGGACCTCCTTCGTTCGCAGGTCAATATGACTCGTATCGAGATCCTCCATAGGAGTCGTATCGACCTATGGGAGCATGACATTGGTCGTTCTTTTAGTCTTTTATTGCCTTCGGGACGCGTATGTCATTCCGAACGCAAGTGAGGAATCTCTAAAGAACTTTAACCTTAACCTTAACTGGTTCAAGCTATTAACCGTTAGCCATTAGCCTTTAGCTGTTAGCGTTTTTCGCCCTCGGCGGAAAGTGTGTTATGTCATTTTCCCAAAGAGTCTGTGACCAACGACCGGAGGGAGGAAGAATCTCAATAAAAGCTTCTCTATGATGAGATTCCTCAGTCGTCCCGATAGCTACCGGGACTTTCCTCGTCCGCAGGTCAATATGACTCGTATCGAGATCCTCCATAGGAGTCGTTTCGACCTATGGGAGCATGACATTGGTCGTTCTTTTAGTCTTTTATTGCCTTCGGAACGCGTATGTCATTCCGAACGCAAGTGAGGAATCTCAATCACAAACCACCTTGCGCATTCAACTAAATCGAGGGGCACCCGCAGGCGGGCGTTCCGTATTTTCCCGGTTCGTCTTTTTCTAAAAAAAACCGGACATAAAATCCGCAGGATTTTAGAGAGGAATGAGGACATTGCCATTTAAAAATTTAACAACCATTCGGAACAAATGCAATGAAGGGTAAAATTTTCCGTTGTAAAATATTGAGTATATTTGAAAAACAAAAGCTTTCGGGATGGACATAAAGGACCAACAACTGAAACTTATCGGAAAAATTTTGAGGACCGAAAACAAGATTTTACTTGACCGGTTGGAAATGCTTTTCCGGTATGATTTTCCCGCCGGCAGTGTGCTTACCGAAGAGCAATTTCATAAAATTG